>NZ_JBCOSQ010000020.1:0-79376 GCF_040920905.1 Butyricimonas sp. RTP31003st1_G1_RTP31003_210430
GTCCAGGTCGGTACCGACCTCGAAGGTTACGGTAAGCCGATAGACCCCAGCACTGGAAGAAGTGGATGACATATAAAGCATTCCTTCGACCCCGTTAACTTGTTGCTCGATCGGGGTGGCTACCATCTGTGCGATGGTTGTGGCATTTGCTCCCGGATATTGAGCCTCCACGACTACCGTGGGCGGGGTTATCGTGGGATATTGTTCCACGGGTAATGATCTCAACGTGATCACACCTGCAACTACAATTAATATAGATAGAACGGTGGCAAATATCGGTCGATTGATGAAAAAGCGAGATAACATCTTGTTGATTTTAAATTTTAGATATCAGATTTTAAATTTCAACAACGCGAGTTGGTTGCTTTTAGATGAATGATTTTTAGTTTTAGATTTTGTAATTCTCAAAGCGTTGTTTTTGTGTGGCTGGAATCTAAAATCTAAAATCGTAAATCATTAAATCATAAAGTTGGTTTGATTTTCATTCCCGGGCGTACGTTGATGAGGGCTTTGGTTACGTAGCGGTCTTCTAGGGTGAGACCGCTGGTGATTTCCCGCATCCCATCGGGAGTGAGTACTCCGACTTCCACTTGACGGAAGACGATCGTGTCATCCGGTCCCACGAGATAAACATAGCGTCCGCCTTGATTGGTTCCGAGGGACGCTTCCGGAATGACAATCGCTTTCGGGACACTTTTGTAGGGGACAATGACTTTCACGTACATTCCGCTAAGAAGTTCTCCGTTCGGGTTGCGGGCAATGGCTCGCAGGTTGAGGGTTCCCGTGTTGAGGTCAATGTTTGGGGAACTGTAATCCAGAGCGGCGATCCAAGTCTTTTCCGGATTATTCACGTCTTGTATGGTAACCGGAAGGGCAGATGGGGTATTCTTGGGCAACCGGGCAAAGTCCGGGTAAGCCATGTTGAAATAGAGATACATTTGATTATCCTTGTATATGGTGGCTAGAGCCGAATTACTGGCATCTGTTCCGACCATATTGCCCGGATCGACCATGTTCCGGGAGATTCGTCCGGTAAAAGGTGCTTTCACGATACAGTATGAAAGGTCTATATTGGCCAGGCTTAACTGGCTCCGGGCCCCTTCGTAAGCAGCAAGGGCTTCTCCGTAGTCGGATTGGGCTTGAAGGTAGTCTATCTCACTGATCGCTTTGGTCTTCACGGCCTCCTGCATCCGTTCGTAGGATGCTTTTGTGTAGGCGAGTTTCGATTTACTACTTTCCACGTTTGCCTCGGCTTGTGTCACTTTATCTTTATAAGGTTGCGGCTCAATCACGAAAAGAGTTTGCCCTTCGCGAACCCGTTGTCCGGGAGTAAATTGATAGGATTCCAAGTAGCCCGAAACCCGTGCCACGAGATTTACCGTTTGTTCCGCTTGTAGATACCCCGGGTACTCAAACGTATAGACCACCGTGCGCAACTGCGGATGATCAACGGCAACCGAGGGTGTTGGAGCTGTTTCCTGTTGTTTCTTCGATTTGCCACATCCGGCCAAAAGAAACAGGAAAACGACGAAAATGATGGAAAGTGCTTTCATATGGTTAGTTTATAAAGTTCGTAAGGTTTGTAAGGTTTGTAAGGTTCATAAGGTGCGTGGTAGCTGGTGCGGCTGGAATCTAAAATTTAAAATTTAAAATTTAAAATTAGAAATCTCCGACAGGCCATCCCCCTCCTAGGGCTTGATAAAGTTCTATCAGGTAGCGAAGGGAGGCAGTTCTGGCTTCCACAAGGGAATTCTCGTAGTTCAAAAGACTGATTTGGGAACTTAACACGGTCTGGTAACTGGCCAATCCGTTTTTGTATTGTTCTATTGCGAGATCTAACGTTAATTGTGACTGTTGGAATGCGTCGTTCAAGGCGGATATTTGCAGGAGTGATTTGTTGTAAGTTACCAGAGCATTATCCACCTCTTGCAAGGCGGTCAGTAATGTTTGATTGTACGAGTTGATCTCTTCGTCAAGTTGTAATTGGGCAGATTTCTTGGATTCCACCAAGTTTCTACCGCTGAAGATCGTCCATTTAATAGAGGGTGCGATTTGCCAGATCATGTTTTCTTTATTCGTAAACTGTTCGAAGTTTTCGGACGAGTAGCCGAAGAATCCGGTCACGAGGAACTTGGGCCACCAGTCGGCACGGCTTGCCCCCACGGCCTCGGCCAATCCGTCAATCGTTCTCTCTGCCGAACGTACGTCGGGACGCTGGCGGATCAGGTTGGCAGGAATACCGTTTGCGGCTTGCCGGGGATTGGTCGGGATGGGACGGATTTTCAATAACGAGTCCCGGATGGCAACCGAATGTTCTCCGATAAGAACCCCGATTAGGTTGATTTGCTGGGCAATGGTCGATTCGATTCCCGGTAATGACGCTTTGGTCTGCAGGTAGAGGCTCTTGGCTTGTGCCGCGTCAAGTTGGGAGGCTAATCCGAGTTTAAGCCTTGATTCGGTGAGTTCCATAACCTTCTTTTGTGATTCGATGTTTTCACGGGTTACTTCCAGTTGTTTCTGGGCACTCCGCAAGTTGATGTATGCCGTGGATAATTGTGCGGCAAGAGATACCATCACTCCCCGGTAATCTTCTTGTGCGGCAAGGTAAAATTCTTTTTGAGAAGAACTCTCTTTCCGGATTCGTCCGAACACGTCGAGTTCCCAGTTTAGGTTGACGGTGGCGGTTCCGTTCCGTTCGATAATATTTTTTTTATCTGCGCTAAGGCTGCTCTTTTCCGGGGCATAGTTGGCAGAAAAATAGATAGTCGGGTAGTAGGGACTGCGATCCACACGCAGTTTTGCTTTTGCCATCTCTATTTTGCGAATAGCATTCCGTACATCGTAGTTTTTGATGACGGCTTTGTTAATAAGCGTGTCGAGAATCGGATCTTTGAACAGTTGCCACCATTCATCGTTAGAGGGTAAGGTTTGTTGCAGGTTCGAATGTTCACTTACCTTTTTATATGGTTTGATCTTTTCCGGTTGGTCGGGTTGGTATTGCCCGGCATTCCCGGCCGAAGGGGTAAGGGTGAATAGAAATAATGTTAGGAAATAACTTCCCGTTCTCGTGATAGCAGCCAATTTCATAACGTATGCGTTGATTGTTAGTTTATAGCAGGAAGAGGCTGTCCCAAAAGTCAATTTTAAACAACTACCCCCACTAACTCCCCCTTACACAGGGGGAGAAACCGCTTGGTAATCAGCTCTCCCCCTGTGTAAGGGGGAGCTGGTGGGGGTAGTTGGCAAATACAAGCAGGACTTTTTGGATAGCCCCTTCCCATGTATTGCTGCTATACGTTTTTTATTACAAAAATGTTAGAAGAAGAAACCCATTTTATCGGTTACGATAATGACTTGGGCTGATGGGGCGCCTAATAATTGTCGTTCCAATTCGGATACCGGGCGAATCTGTATAATTTGTACCGGATCAATATTGAAACTTCTTGTCAGACGGTTGTTGATAATCAAGGCCGGTTCTTCCAACTTTTCGGGATTCAACGTGTATTCCTGTTTGTTGTACTTGTATTTCAGTACACCGTTGGCATAACTGATGAATTGTCCTTTTTTCTGTTTCGTGTTGATTACCACGTATGATTTTTTGGCATTCGTCGGGGAGGTAATCATGTTCACGGTGGCGATTTCGTCGGGAATACCGTTTTTAAGGGAATCGGCCGCGTATTCGATACCGTCGATCACGTAAGATACTTCCGAGTTTTTGGCGTTTACTTTTATACGGGTTTTCCCGTTTTCCTGAATAACTTCCAGGCCGTTGGAAATGGATTCTCCCATCCCTTCCATATCCGATTCTCCGCTAAACATGGGACCCATGTCACGGAACATTTCTTCCGCTTTTTTGAGCATATCGTCCATGCTGCCGAAACTTTCCCGGAATGAACCAAAAGGATCTTTCCCGAAAATGGAATCTCTTTTTATACCAAAGCGTTCTTCCAGTTTTTTGATAAAATCGGAACCGGATGCAATCTGATCTGTCGGCGTGTTGATGTAAGCCAAACGATCGAGTCCTTTCACTTTTAGTGCATTGGCGATTTCATCCACGTTATCCAGTTGGATGTTACCCTTGAGTTCCACGATAGAAAGTGTTTCTGCATCCTCGCTCCATAAAACGAGAGACGTGATACGTTCTTCATGTTGTGTCACGTAGAGGTATTCTTGGCTGTAAGCTCCCCGGTGGCTGCGCACGAGCGTGTATTTGGCCTCGTTTTCCACGATCGGGGTGATGCGTTGAGAAATTTCTTCCACAACCTTGGGGGTAGCCCGTTTGATGTCAACTTGCATCACGTTGATTTCTTTTATGTCTTTCAAAGCCTCT
This sequence comes from Butyricimonas sp. RTP31003st1_G1_RTP31003_210430, assembly GCF_040920905.1. Lineage (NCBI taxonomy): Bacteria > Pseudomonadati > Bacteroidota > Bacteroidia > Bacteroidales > Odoribacteraceae > Butyricimonas > Butyricimonas sp. RTP31003st1_G1_RTP31003_210430. Next base: position 4,331 of record NZ_JBCOSQ010000020.1, read on the forward strand.
TCCGCAGGTAGGGACAAGTCACCTTGTTTGTAAAGGCTGTAAAGCGATGGGTTTAACATCGTTACGGTTATACCATCCTTGTTGCGAAATGCTTTCATTTCCTTGCCGACCTGAGCCTGTAATGGCAGGATCGTGACAAGGCTTACCATCATGCATGTTAATAGACTTTTGATCTTCATAACTTGACTATTTTAATGTTTTACTGACACGTACTTCTATTCGGAGAGTAAATGTAATGTAATAACTCGTTCATTCTCCCCTGCTTAACGTTATTTACAAAAGTTATACCATTGGGCGATAAATTTTATACCTTTGAAGCCGAAAAATGATTAGGTGATTAGGTGATTTATGATTATGTGATTTTAGGTGCATGATTATGAATTTCGAATAATCACTGAATCTAAAATCATTAAATCATAGAATTATGCTATATAATTTCGGAATTATTGCATATCGTTGTGCTATCGGCGTGGCCTCTCTTTTTAACGAGAAAGCGGCATTATGGGTAAAAGGGCGAAAAGGAATATGGAAACGGATGGAGGCTGTTGAGCGTGGAAAGGGACGATTGGTGTGGGTTCATGCCGCATCGCTGGGAGAATTCGAGCAAGGACGTCCGGTGATTGAAAAATTGAAAGAGATAGAGCCTCATACGAAAATATTATTGACCTTTTTCTCTCCTTCCGGGTACGAGATTCGCAAGAATTATCAAGGAGCCGATTATATCTATTATTTACCGATTGATACTCCTTCAAATGCCCGTCGTTTCGTGGAAACATGGAAACCGGATGCAGCCGTGTTCGTGAAATACGAGTACTGGTATAATTATCTGAATGAACTGCATAAACATCAAGTGCCGACGTATTTAATTTCTGCAATTTTCCGTCCGGAGCAACCGTTCTTCAAGAAATGGGGGAATCTGCATCGTCGTATGCTCGGGTTTTTTACGCGTCTTTTCGTGCAGGATGAGGAATCCGTAAAGTTGTTGTCGACGATTGGTATTACTCACGTGCAACAGACGGGAGATACTCGTTTTGACCGGGTAAAACAGATTGCGGATGCGGCAAAAAGAATCGAAAAGGTGGAGGCTTTCTGTAATGACAGGAGGGCCGTGGTTTGTGGAAGTACTTGGCCCGGAGACGAAGATATTATTCTGGATTATATCAACGCGCAGGAAGGAAATTACAAGTGGATTATCGTGCCTCACGAGATAGGGGAGGGGCATATCAAAGATATTTTGGGTAAGTGTCGCAAGTCGGTTGCTCGCTATACAGATGAGACGGCCGATGTGACGAAATGTCAGGTCCTCGTGGTTGATACGATCGGGGTGCTGTCTTCAATCTATCGTTACGGTTCTATCTCCTATGTCGGGGGTGGTTTCGGGAAAGGGATTCACAACACGCTTGAGGCTGCAATCTATGGGATTCCTGTTCTGTTCGGGCCGAAATATCACAAGTTTAAAGAGGCGGTTGATTTGATCGCTTGCGGCGGGGCGTTTTCAATCTCGGATAAGGAGCAATTTACTTCCTTGATGGATTCATTAATAAATAGCCCGGCAATCGCTGAGGCGGCCGGGCAAAGTGCTTTAAAGTTCGTCAATCAACAACTTGGTGCGACAGACGCAATTATTCGTCAGTTAGTAGATTAAAACTTCTTCAATTTCTTCTTCGACTTCCGTGCCCGTGAGCCATGATTTCAATACTTTGACAATGGCAGAACGGGTAAGGTTTTCGAAACTTGCAATGCGACATTTGTGGTCCATGTTGGCTTTGATGTACTTGCGGCATTTGTCGTTTTTCTTCAAATCGACAGCTGTGGCGCTCCAAGGATCACTTCCCCCGTAAATGAAAAGAATGTTTTCTGCATTGGTCTGTAACCAATGATTAATATCCTGCAATTGTTGTGTGTTGAACGGGGCATTTTCATATCCCTTAGGCATGGCGAAGTCGAACGTGATGATCGGTTCCGGTTCATCCTTGAAGAATTTTTTGAACGGCTTGGTATTATAAGCGTACATGCCTGTTTCTGTTAGAGCGGCATAATAGAACGCTTGTAAATTTTCAATGGCTTTGTCGTCAAAGAAATCCGGGGAAGACACTTTCACCAAGTAGTTGAATATCTCGTTATAATCGTCTTCTTCCGGTTGGGGCATATCATTGATGTTGTTTCCCCATTGCCAGAATGCAAATGGGAATTCTAGGATCGTGAGTTTGAAAGCCCGTTCTATCCCGCCAACCTTGTTGAATGAATAGCCTTTTGCTTGCGTTAATTCCTGCATGAGCGGCATAAGCTTATCCATATTTTCAAGACATCTCTTTTGAAAATCGAAGATTTGCCATTTAATATCTTTTCCACCACCTTCGAGTAATTTTCTGTTTTCCGGGGTTCCGCCCAGTTTGGAAAGGAATTTTTCTAACCGGGGATCAATTTTTTCCAGGTTAATGGGAGCCACGTAAGGCACGCTTATCTCCACGTCTTCCGGGTAGAAATAACGGTGATAGACGGTTGTCTGTCCCCCTTTGCTGATTCCCGTGGAGATCCATTTCGTGTTCGGATATATTTTTTGTCGTAAGGCTTGAATAATCTCGTGCTGGTCAGTGGCAGCCTGTTTCAAGGTTAAGTCTGTCCACGGTGTTTCTCCTTCGGGTTTGCTGTTGTTGAAAAAGCGGTGTTCGATGGTAAGCTGGTTTGTCTTGAATAGTTTTGACAACTCGCTTTCTGCCGGGGAGTAAATCCCGTACCCTTCGAGGATGGCTACCATGGGAGCGTTAAAATCCCGATGTCCCAGTAATACCCTTTGTTTGAAAGTTCCTTTAGAGGGATTATTGTGGTCTATCGGTTGTTCGTACCAGAATTCGTAGTATTCCGTGTAAGGTTGAACTTTTAGTTCCCGAATACCGGATATTTCTTTGATTTGTTGTAATTTCTGTAATAACGGGCCGTTTGCAAGTACGGATCCGCAAGCTAATAATAGAGTTACAAAAAGTGAAAATACATATCTCATAGTTCAGTTCTTTGCGTTATTGTGCTGCAAGGTATAAATTATTTCTGTTTTTTCTTGTCTCGTCCGCACTTTTGTGTAAAAAAGGTATCTTTGTAACACAAATTAAAATATGATGTTATGAGAAAAATTTTATTTATCCTTGTTCTTGTTTTGGGTATAGGAGGTGTAAGTGTCGCTCAGACAGCACAAACTCAACCTTCTAAAGAATACGTTGCCGCATTGAAAAAAATGATCGTGGTTTCCGGAAGCGATGCGACATTCAAGCTTGTTATCCCGCAAATGTTTGCCATGATGAAACAACAACTCCCGAATGTTCCTGCTGAATTTTGGAGTGAGGCAGAAAAAGAGATGATGAAGACATTGGTGGATGACTTGGTTGAAATGTTAGCCCCGATTTATCATAAGCGTCTAACTTTGTCCGATTTACAGGAAATTACGAAATTTTACGAATCTCCTGTCGGTAAAAAAATGGCTGCCGCACAACCGGCAATCGCTACTGAAAGTATGGCTGTCGGACAGCAATGGGGAATGAAGATTGCGACGAAAGTACAGGAGTCGTTGAAGGCGAAAGGGTATTTATAGGAGTTGATAAAGTTTGTAAGGCCGTTTGGTAATCAGCTCTCCCCCTGTGTAGGGGGGGCGGAGGGGGTAGTATATGGCTTTATAAACCTTATGAACTTTCAACCTGGTTTATTTTGTTGAAATGAATTGGCTGCAAAAATATAGAGAGGATTATTCGGCGACGATCAAAATCGGGGTGCCGATCGTGTTGGGACAATTAGGGATTGTGGTTGTTGGATTGGTGGATAATATTATGGTGGGACATTTCAGTACGTCCGACTTGGCAGCCGCTTCTTTCGTGAATAGCGTGTTTAATATTCCGATCCTGTTTGGGATGGGATTTTCTTATGGCTTGACACCTTTGGTCGGGCAATTCTTTGGTCGAGGTGATAAGTTCAGGGTTGGCGGGTTGTTACGTAACAGCTTGTTGGCAAATTTTATGATTGGGTTATTCCTTTCTGTGGCGATGGGAATTATGTACTTGAATGTACATAGGATGGGACAACCGGAAGAATTGTTACCCTTGATTCGGCCTTATTTTCTGTTGCAGTTGACCTCTCTCGTGTTTGTCATGATGTTTAATAGTTTCAAGCAATTTGCTGATGGCATCACGGATACAAAGACTTCCATGTGGATTATGTTGTCGGCTAACCTGCTGAATATTATCGGGAATTCTCTCTTGATTTATGGTGTGTGGGGACTTCCGGCATTGGGATTGACGGGAGCGGGGATTTCTACTCTGGCCTCGCGAATTTTCATGTTCGTGGCTTTTGCTATTCTCTTTTTCCGGAAACAATCTTATCGGCGTTACCTTGTCGGCTATCACCGAACGACTTATAACACGGGAGATTTGAAAGTGCTGAATAGAATGGGGATGATGGTCGGTTTACAAATGGGAATGGAGACAGCATTATTCAGTATCAGTGGGGTTATGATCGGTTGGTTGGGGACGGTTCCCTTGGCAGCCCATCAGGTGGTGGCCTCTATCTCCACGTTAGGGTTTATGGTCTATTATGGAGTTGGGTCGGCTGTTTCTATCCGGGTGAGTAATTTCTTCGGGCGGGGAGATATTGCAGGAGTCCGACGGGCAACTTTGGCAGGAACCCATTTGCTGGGATTATTGGCAATCTCGGTTTCCGTGTTCTTTCTGTTGGTGCGGGAGCATATCGGGTGGTTATATACTTCGTCAGAAGATGTGGTAAACTTGGTAGCCGTGTTGATGGTTATTCTGGTATTCTACCAGTTTGGTGACAGTTTACAGATCATTTTTGCTAATGCCTTGCGTGGCGTGGCAGACGTGACCTCTATGGCGGTGATCTCCTTTATCGGGTATTTCGTGATTGCGTTGCCGGTTTCTTATATCTGTGGTTTCGTGTTGGATTGGGGAATCGAGGGAATATGGGTCGGTTACCCCGTGGGCTTAACGCTTACTGGGGGAATGATGTGTTGGCGATTCTATCATTTCTTGCGGAAAAAAGGATAGGAATGTCAATAATCATGTTGGCACTCCTACTCGTTCTCGGTAATTCTCGGATTTCGTGTATTTATAATTTCGGATTCAGAACATTCTCTTTTAGTCTTTCTCGGATCTCCTCGTAGCCCTTGTGCCTGTCGGTGAAATGTACCGTGTTAATTCCTACTGTTTGTGCGGCCTTCACGTTGGGTTCCAAATCATCAATAAACAGACACTCTTCGGGTTTTAAATGATAGCGATTTAGAATCAAGTCGTAAATTTCCCGGTCGGGTTTCACCATGTGTTCTAGGGCGGATATGATTTGCCCGTCGAAGTACTTGAAAACTTCCCGTGTTTTCAGGTAATCGTAGAAATCGACAGACATGTTGGAAAGACAATAAAGTTTGAATCCCCGTGCGTAAAGTTCTTTAATCAAAGTTTCAGTTTCGGGAATGGAGACCAATGAATGTTTCACGTGTTCCACGAATTCGTTACAGTCTTCTGGAGGGCAACCGGATAAGATGGCGACTTTGTTGATCAGTTCTTGGCGAGTGACGTCTCCCCGGTCGTAGTCCCGCCAATCGTTCAGGAAAAGACGGTTCTCTCTGACAAAATTCACGAGAATAGGATTCCCTCTAAAGGTTTCAATTACTCGTTTGGCATTCCATTCAACAACAACTCCTCCCAGGTCAAAAATAATATTCTTCATATTTTCAGTGTTAATCGGTTATCTGTTTAAAAATCAATAATAATACCCACGGACGGTAATAATGTTCCCGTGTCATTTTTGATGTATCTCATCAGGTAGTGATCCGGGTGTTCGGGGTCGATTTTGTAACTTCCGTCCGGGTTCTCCTGCGGTACGAGCAGATCGGGGCTTTGCGTCTTGTGGTTATAGATATTCTGTATATCGGCATACAGGATTAATGACCATTTTTTGAAATAAAAACTCCGGTCAACCCGAATGTCCAGCTGGTGAAATGAGGAGGCCCGTTCGCTATTGAAACGGGAGTAGTCAAGATAAGGTTGCCGCTTGGCATTCCAGGCTGCTATTAGTGAACTGGTCTCTGCATCATAAGGAGTGAAGGGAGCCCCGTTCGTGATTCGCCATTTCATACCTATATCCCAGAGACCTAACTTGCGGGTTGCCGTGAGGGAAAGGATATGGCGGTTGTCCCAACTGCTGGGAATATATTCCGAGATCGGGTGCAGGTCATGATCCATTTTCTTGAACTCGGAATAGTAATACGTGTAAGCGAGCGATGCCACGATCCCGAAAAATTCCTGCGTGCGAACCATCAGTTCTACCCCGTACGCTTGTCCCTCGCCGAGAGATTTCACGGGTTCGTCACCTATCGCCACGTAATCGGTACCTTTGTTGGCAAGTACGATGCTATCCAGTAGGGAGACCGGGTAATGGTCGTACGTTTTGTAGAACCCTTCCAGTGTGATTTTTGTCCGGCTACCGGGGCGATATTCCAGACCGACCACGTAGTGGTTTGTCCCGATATATTTCAACCCGTTTTGTTTATTTACTAGGTTTCCTTGCTCGTCGGCATATCCCATCGTGGTGTACGAGGGAAGTTGATAATAGCGTCCGGCATTTGCATTGATAAACCATTCGGGGGAGAGCGAGTAGGAGAGAGACAATCGGGGTGATACCTGTTTGAAAGGATTGTTCATTCCCGGCGTGTAACTGTTCCCATCAACCCGGACTCCTACCGAAACTGCGAGACGTTCCAGAAAGAAATTTTTGCTGATTTGCCCGAAGAGAGACCATTTGAAGAAATCAAAATTCTTGTCGTAGCGTACATGATTCAACACTCCGAGGGTGTATAATTCTCTTGTTGTCTTGTTTTTGTAAGTAGCGTATTCGATCCCGGCCCCGACATTCAACTTGATGTCGTGTCGTAACAAATGATTGTGTTCGAATCGGAATCTATTCTCCGTTTCGCCGGAATTGTAGTCCACCAGTTTCGCTTGGCTTTTGTCGTTGTTGGTGTATTTCTCGATCTCGTTTTGTAGGGTACTGCGACTGAGTACGAAAAGGTGGTTCCAACGGTCCCCGTAATGTTTGTAGGTAATTCCGATCGTGTAGCTCCATTGCACGCTCTCCGGCAGGTAGTTGAGCATGTATCTTTGGTCATCATCGGGATCTTTCATCCCTTTATTGAGATGATTAACATCGTATGCCCCGATGCCCAGTATGGTTAATTCGTTTTTCTGATTGAACTTTGTTTCCGTCTTGAACTGGAAATCATTATACACGGGCAGAAAAGGGAGACCGATCATATCGAACAGGAATTTCAGGTAACTCCTGCGGGCGGACATGATGAACGTGGTTTTAGGTGCTAGAGGCCCGTCCAGCGATAACCCGAAATCCGTTGCCCCTAAAGTCCCACGTACTTTTATTTTGTCCGGGTTCCCCGCTATTTGGCGGAAGTCAAGCAGGGAACTCATCAGGTTTCCCCGGGAAGCAGGGAATGCACTCGAGTAGAAATTTACCTCCTTCACGAAATCGATGTTCACGATACTAACCACACCACCCGATGCCCCTTGTGTGGCGAAGTGGTTCAAGTTGGGCAATTCCACGTCATCCAAGTAAAAGCGGTTTTCGCTGGGGCCTCCACCTCGAACAATAAAGTCATTTCTGAAAGCGGGAGAGGAAAGGACTCCCGGCATGGATTGTAATACTTTCGATATATCTCGATTCCCACCCGGGTTTTTCTCTATCTCGGCGATCCCGATGCGTTGTAAAGAAACAGGACTTTCCACTGCTTTGCGGAATGGATTGGCCTTGACCATTACTTGTTCCAAGTTAACTTGGCTTTCTTCCAGGTCGACGTTTACCGTGCGTTCTGAGGCCGTGTTTACCATGAATTCTTCCGATAATTTTGTCGTGTAGCCGATGCTGCTTACTTCCAGGCGGTTGAAACCCAAAGGCACGTTTTCTATACGAAAGTATCCGTTTTCGTCGGCTGCCGTGCCTATGCTTGTTTTCCAAATCACCACGTTGGCAAAAGGTATTGGTTCATTGTTTTTACTATCAAAAACCCGTCCTTTCACGACACCTTTTTGTTGTGCGGAAAGGCAAAGTGGAAGAAATAATAATAGGGTAAAAACAAATCGTATAATAGTTTTCATGTTTTTTTGTATCTCTTGCAAAAGTAATTAAAATAGCTGATTTGTCAACAGGGAGATAACCTAAACTAATTCCAAACTTAATTCGGGGATATAGTTGGGTAATAATACGGCCACGCCCTTTTATGGCCCTTTCATTACCCTTTCATAGCCCTTTGCCAATAGAGTTACATGAGGATGACAACGATGTGTGCAGGATTGTATGAGATTATAACCCGAAGAGTTGTTTGGGTGTGCAATTGATTTTCTTGGTATTATGGAAATGAGAGAATGTTGTTGTAAATATTTTCTGCTTTTTCTTGTAAAAAAAAATGTCATTTTGTTTGGAGTTTGAGAAAAAAGATCTACTTTTGCACCCGAGTTCACGCCCAGGTGGCGGAATTGGTAGACGCGCTGGACTCAAAATCCAGTGTCCCTTAAAGACGTGCGGGTTCGATTCCCGCCCTGGGTACTAAAAAATCGAAAGATAACCCTCTTGGTCAGATGATTGAGAGGGTTTTTCTTTTGATGATAGTTTTCATGTAAACTGGAAGAAATCTTTTTGTTTATTGAAAGGTTGGCTTAGAAATTGCGTGAGAAAATGGAATGTTTATAATGAGCTGTAAACTAAGATTATATATGTATAGATATTCGTTGATTATTCTATCCTTTCTAATGATGGCGGAACTTTCTGCTCAAAAGATAGAAAAAGTATTTCTTGATAAGAATGATACGACAAGGAATTGCTACACGATTATTTATCCGGACTCGCTACCATGGGTGGGATATTTGTTTTTGGTGCCGGGATTTGGTGAAACGGCAGAGGATGTTTTGCTACAAACAAAACTGCCTGTTGAAACGGCGAAAAAGGGGATTTTGACCATTATACCTACTTTTCAAGATGGCGTTTCTTCGTTTGGCTTTGATCGTTTGAGCCAGCAGGCATTTCATCGAATCGTTGATGATGTGACGAATAGGTATAAATTGCAGGATTCGGAATATTATCTTGGTGGCTTTTCGATGGGAGGAAGTACGGTGGTAAAATTTGCGGAAACGGCAGATAAAAAGCCCAAAGCTGTTTTTGCTATCGACTCCCCGTTGGATTTTGAACGGTTTTATAACTCTACAAAACGGGATGTCGTGTTGTTTGGAAAGGGTGGTTCTGACCAAGAGAACATATATCTTTATTTGCTTTCAAGGATCGAGCAAATCATGGGTGGAACGCCTCAGACGGCATTGAAGAATTATCACGAAATATCTCCTTATTCGCTTTCCGACACGACGCAAGCTGCTATAAAAAGGCTGTTGAATGTGCCGATCAGGATATATATAGAACCTGATATTCAATGGTGGCTTGATGAACGGGAAACGGATGTCTTTGGTTTGAATATCATTGATTGTTCCGCAATGGTCAATGAATTGAAAAGGTTGGGTAACGACAGGGCTGCTCTTATTGTAACTCAGAATAAAGGGTATCGGAAGCCGAATAATAACCGACATCCACATTCTTGGAGTATTGTTGACAATAGAGAGTTGATAGAGTGGTTGTTGCAACAAAAATAGTATTTACGTTTTTCAGAGAGGGACGTGGCGTTTAATGGTATAAAAAAGGATCGGGGTCTAACGACCGGAAATATAACTCTTGGGTTGTTGTGGTTCGCTGTACCCATGATTTTAGGGAATCTGTTGCAACAATTCTATAATATTGCCGACACGCTGATCGTGGGGCAGTTTTTAGGGGCGAATGCGTTGGCGGCGGTCGGATCGGCTTACTCGTTGATGATATTTCTGACTTCGGTACTTTTGGGGTTGTGCATGGGGAGTGGGGCCATTTTTTCTCTGCAATATGGGGCGGGAGACCGGGAGGCATTGAAACGTAGTATTTTTGTTTCTTTGGTGTTAATAGGCTTGGTTACTTTGGTTTTGAATGTTGCTGTTTTCGTATGGATTGATCCCATACTGAGATTATTGCAAGTCCCGGAAGATGTTTACCCGTTGATGCGTGATTATCTTTGGGTAATCTTTTGGGGCCTCGGGTTCACCTTTATCTATAATTATTATGCCTCGTTACTGCGTGCGATAGGTAATTCCGTCGTGCCATTGTGGTTTTTAGGAGTGGCGGTTGTTTTGAATATTGCGCTTGATTTGATTTTTATTTTGTGGTGTGATTGGGGAGTGAAGGGAGCGGCATGGGCAACTGTTATCGCACAGGCCGTTTCGGGGGTAGGACTTTGTGTGTACACGATCCGGAAATTTCCGGAGTTCCGAATTCGGCGGGAGGATATGTGCATGAAGTGGCAAACGGTAAAGGAGATTGCGGTTTATTCATCCTTGACTTGCGCCCAGCAGTCCGTGATGAATTTCGGTATATTGATGGTACAGGGATTGATCAATAGTTTCGGGGTTGCCGTGATGGCAGCGTTTGCGGCCGCGGTTAAAATAGATTCGTTTGCTTATATGCCCGTGCAGGATTTCGGGAACGCCTTCTCGACGTTTATAGCCCAGAATTTTGGAGCCGGACAAATGAAGCGTATTCGAGATGGAATCCGGGTGGCGGTTGTTTCTGCAACTATTTTCTGTGTGTTTATTTCTCTTCTTGTATTCGCATTTGCCCGTCCCTTGATGTTGATTTTTGTTCCGGCACATGAAACGGAAATTATTTCTATTGGGGTTCAGTACCTGCGAATCGAAGGGGCTTTTTATTGTGGAATCGGTTGCTTGTTCCTGTTGTATGGTTTCTATCGGGGGATTCGGAAACCGGGGATGTCGGTCGTGCTGACTGTTATTTCTTTGGGAACTCGTGTCGCTTTGGCTTATGCTTTATCCGCGATTCCGGCTATCGGGGTTGTGGGAATCTGGTGGTCAATCCCTATTGGTTGGTTCTTGGCTGATGTTGTTGGGTTGTGGTATTATCGTAGATTGTTCTCGAGTGTTACGAGATCGGGTATTTTAAAGTCTGTTTAAATTTTGTTGAACAAAATCTTGTCGTTGCTTGATTACCCCTAGGGCGTGCCAATGTCCCTTCGATGTTCCTTTAATGTTCCAATATGATCCCGTCTTGATTTGTGCTGCGTTCAAATGTATTTCCTCCGGCGATCACTCGCAAGTGACACGGAGAAAGCACGGAGAAAGCACGGAGAAGACCTAGCCAAACAATAGTGTAACAGCATACCATGGGAGTGGTGAAACACTTGTTCGTGGATAACTATCTTGTATTGGATAGCCTGTCTTTTGAACAACTGACACTCGATATTTTTATCTTATCCATGCGAAATTTAAACAGGTTCTTAATTTTTCCAGATTCTTTTCAGATTCGGGGGATATTTTTGTCATGTAAATAATAAAATAGTAACCCATTAAAAATAGAAGAATATGAAAAAGATTGTTTTTTTACTCGTATGTTTATTCTCGATGACGATAGTAAAGGCTGATAATGACAAGCCGATTGAGATGAATCAGTTACCGGCGAAGGCGCAGACGTTTATCACGACTTATTTTAAAGATCAGAAAGTGGCATTGATAACACAGGAGACGGGTTTGTTTTACAAGAGTTATGATGTGGTGTTTGCAAGCGGGGAAAAGTTGGAATTCGATAAATCGGGAGATTGGACAGAGGTGAAATGCAAGACGGGTGAGGTTCCTGCTGCCATTATTCCGGAAGCGATACTTAAATATGTGAAGGCCAATTATCCGGAGGCAAAAATTTTAGAGATCGAGCATGACTCGGAAGGATATGAGATCAAATTGTCAAATCGCTTGGAGATTAAATTCAATAATAAGTTTCAGGTAGTGGATATTGACGATTAAAGATAAAGTGAACGTGTGTGTAGAGGGGCTGCTTGAGTGGCCCCTCTATTTTATTATCCGATCCGGATCGGGATTATCGGTTGCTGGTTTACTTTGTCGAGAGGCTCTGTTTGATATTTTACCCGGGCAAAATTGATCTTACGGAGATCGATGCAACGGATGGCGCTATCGTACATGGTACGATAGTAGATCATGCGGTTCGTCATGTCGGTTGCCGAGGTCCATTGCGTGGCACTTGGAATATCAACAGGAGTTTGATCGGGAGCGAACTCTATTCCGATGGGTATGTCAAAATTATTCAGTATTTGGAAACATTGAATAACGGATTGTTGCCCTGTCTCTTGCCGTGGTGCGGTTGCTTGATAGAAAGCGGCACGGACAAATCGGGAGGGAGGGGTGATATCGCCCGGTATACCAAGAAAACCACTTCCGTTTCCGAAAGAAGTAAGAGTCACTCCGTCCAGTTGTTGGGAGGGGGCCATACCGGGAATCAAGTTGACATAGTTATTCAGGTTTGTCATCTGCCAGTCGAAACTTGGGGAGTTGGTCAGTACACCTAGTTTGTTCTCGTAAAAGATCGGTTTTTCATTGATGATTTCGAGAACGATCTGGCGTCCGGTGGTGTCGGCAAAACGCCAGTGGGCGGTAGATGCCCTCGGATCGATACCGATGACATGAACTTTTTTGATGGATTCTTTTACTTCGTCCACGGTCTTGCAACTGCCCAATATCCATGAAACGAGTTGTAGGTCGGCAATGCTGGATGCTTTTTCTTTGGGATTATAAGTTTCATATTTCCCGTATTGCGGGAAGTAAAACAGTCCGGCAGAGAGTCCTGCCTCATTCAGTCCTTCTGCCACGAATTGTTCTTGCTCCACGGCTAGCCCGATATACCCGTAGCGAGCCGTGAAAATCATCCCTTCTGTTGTGCCGCCGGGAATGTAGGATTGTTGTTTATATTCTCTTGGTACGACAACATATTGGCTATTGAGATTGCTACTTCCCCATTCTATGGTGCGGGCCACGATGCAGGAACCATCCTTGGCTTTCAACGTGATTCCGGTGCAGGCTTTGAGTTCTCTGGGGAAGAAGGTGATAAGGGGCAATATCACCCATAGGGTTATTGATAATTTCTGTTTCATAAGAGCATTGTTTTTATTTTAAGATAACGGGGAAAACGGCTTTTTGTTTCATTCTTCGGAAGTTTCATGAACTTGCTTGTTGTTTCTGAATTGTAGGGGTGTCATGCCCGTGTGTTTTTTGAAAAAGCGGGCGAAAAAGGAAGAGTTCGGGTAGTTAAGTTCTTCGGAAATCTGGATGATACTCATGTCCGATGATCTCAATAATACTTTGGCTTCTTGCAGGCTGAAATTCGTTATCCACTGGTAGAGGGAGCAATCGGTGGTTTGTTTCAGTATGCTCGATAGGTATTTCGATGTCATGCAAAGTTTGTCGGCATAGAACGATGGGGAGCGTTCTTGTTTGTGGTGCTGGTGCAATAGCCGGAAGAAATCGTCTACAATTTGTTTTTGGCGATTGGTTCCCACGAGTACGGTTTGGTGAGAGTAAATGAAACTGAGTTCTGCGATGAAGGAGAAAAGTAAGGCTTTGGTGATCTCCTCCCGGGAGGGATGATCGAGTCTGGCTGCCTGGTGGGAAATAAAAACGAAGAATTCGTCCAGGTGGTTGAATTCTTCGTTTGTTAAGGATAGGTAGGGTTTGTTGCCTATTCTTTCCGAGGTCCCCGATTTGAGAACGAACGGGAAATCAACCATGAAGTCAAAGCTGTAAGACAGGTATTTACAAGCGAAATCATCTGACAGGTAATGATTCTCGATCAGGTGGAAAGGTAAAAGAGAGATTAACGTGCCGGGGTGAACGAGGTGGTCTTTAGTATTGATTTTCAAATGACCTTCTCCGGCGGTAATCATGATGACGGTCAGGCCGTTGATGTCGTTACGTCGTGGCTTGTGGAGAGGAAATAATTGGATGAAGGATTCCTTGCTTAACATGGAAATAAAGAAATTTCCAAGAGAGGGGATTGTCGTGCTGTTTGGTATGTCATTTCCTTTTTGCATGTACTCTGGTTTCATGTTCCGGAAACAAAGATAAGATATTTGCACGAAAAAGCATTATAGGGCAAATCTGTGGATGATTAGGACGAAAATGTTTGTAGAATGTTGGGGATATTCGCGATGTAAAAATGATAAAAACTAGAGATTATGGAACAGAGAAATTCGAAAATTTACATACTTATTGTCGTCGGAATGGTTTCGGCCCTAGGGCCTTTCGTGACGGACTTTTACTTGCCGGCATTTCCCAATTTGGTGACTTATTTTGATACGACAGCCTCGCAGGTGCAGTTGAGTTTGACGTTTAGTATGATCGGGTTGGCTGTGGGACAGATATTTTTGGGTCCGGTGAGTGATAAATTTGGAAGAAAGCGACCGTTAGTGATCTCGATGTTCTTCTTTGTTTTGTCATCGATTGGCTGTGTCTTCTCGCCTAGTATAGAGATTTTTATTCTGGCTCGTTTTATCCAAGGATTTTCGGGTGCGGGGGGAATCGTGATTTCCAAGTCGATAGCGACTGATTTGTACGGGGGAAAGGATTTGGCGAAATTCTTTTCCATGCTGGCTTGCGTGCAGGGATTAGCTCCGATTTGTGCGCCTGTGTTGGGAGGGCTGTTGCTATTGGTGACGAATTGGCGGGGAATATTCGGGTTGCTGGTGTTAATCGGGATATTGTTGTTGCTGGTTTTGTTAAGGTTTCATGATTCTTTGTCTAAAGAAAACCGGTTACAAGGGGAGTTGAAAGAGCGGTTTGTTTATTATAAAGAGGTGTTGCGGCATCGGAAATTCATGTATTTCGTGTTGATTCAAGTCTTGGGAATGGGAGTGATGTTTTCATATATCGCATCTTCGCCGTTTGTTTTTCAGGAACATTACCATCTTTCTCCTGTTATGTATAGCGTTTGTTTTGCCTGCAATGCCGTGGCAATCATGTTGGGTAGTCTGAGTGTAGTTCGTTTTCGGTCGAATGAACATGCTTTGCGAGTGGGTGTATGGGGATTTATGTTCCTGTGCTGTTGCACCGGGGCGGCTCTCTGCATGGAATTATCCGTTATCATTATTGAGATTGTCTTTTTCCTGTTTCTTTTCTTCTTGGGAATTATACTGCCGACTTCCACGACGCTGGCTTTGAATCTGGAAAGGCAGAATTCGGGGACGGCCTCTGCAATACTCGGTTTCTTGACCTTCTTGGGAGGAGGGATTGTTTCTCCTTTAACGGGTATGGGAAATATTCTTTACTCGACGAGTGCTATTATGTTCGTGTGTTGCGTGTTGATTCTGGTTTGTACTTGGAAGGTGTTGAAAATGGCGAAGAGGTAGATTTAATATAGATGAGATTCCGGGGAAAATGTGTAATATTGCAGGGAATGAAAATCTTGAACCGGCAATATGAGTTATGAGTAATATATTTGATATAGTGACCGCACGTGCGGATTATGAGCTGGGTGCGTTGGTGATTATTGACCAGACGCAACTTCCGGAACGGGAAGTTTATTTGGCGTTGAAAACTCCGGAGGAAATTTGGGAGGCCATTTATTTGTTAAAGGTAAGGGGTGCGCCTGCCATCGGGGTGGCTGCCGCTTACGGGATTTCCGTGTGTATGCAAAAGGTGGACGAGGTTGATGATTTCTACCGGGAGTTTGCAAGGGTGAAGAATTATCTGGCATCTTCCCGGCCCACGGCGGTAAATTTATTTACGGCATTGGAGCGAATGGAAGTTGCGTTGTTGAAATGTCAAGGTGCGGGGGTGGAAGTTTTGAAACAAGTCTTGCGGGAAGAGGCCGAGGAGATTCGGAAAGAAGACGCGGCGGCGTGCCGGAAAATTGGAGAACATGGATTGTCGCTGTTGAAACCGGGAATGGGCTTGCTCACGCATTGTAACGCGGGGCATCTGGCGGTTTCTGAATACGGTACGGCTTTGGCCCCGATTTATTTGGGACAGGAACAAGGATTCGGTTTTTCGGTTTTTGCCGATGAAACCCGCCCGTTACTGCAAGGGGCGAGGTTGACGGCCTTCGAATTGCAGAAAGCGGGAGTGGATGTAACCTTGATATGTGATAATATGGCCTCTTCGGTGATGAAACAGGGATGGGTGCAGGCCGTGCTGGTTGGGTGTGACCGGGTGGCTGCCAATGGAGATACGGCAAATAAAATCGGTACTTCGGGGGTAGCCGTGTTGGCTAAATATTATGGAATTCCGTTTTACGTGCTGGGGCCGACGTCCACCATTGATATGGATTGTACCACGGGCAAAGAGATTAAAATTGAGGAACGTGATCCGGCAGAGGTGACCGAGAAATGGTATGCCCGAAGAATGGCTCCCGAGGGGATTCACGTGTATAATCCCGCCTTTGACGTGACTCCTGCCGAGTTGATCACGGCCATTATCACGGAGAAAGGGATCGCCTATCCCCCGTTTCGTGACATATTCCGGGGATGGAAAGAATGTAAATAATTGAGTCATTTTGTCATATATTCTATAAAACATAAAGACAAAATGACATATTTATAATACCTTTTGTTTTAGAAAACAAAAATCAATAGTTCGTTTTTTTATTGATTGTTAATGTTATAGGTCGAAATGTTTTTTCATTTTGTCCAGATGAAACTTTTGGATAAGAGTTTCGGTATATACTTTGTAAAATTGAAGGCAGAAAGGAGAAAATGAGACTATGAACATGAACAATTATACAATTAAGTCGCAAGAGGCCGTGCAGTCAGCCGTGCAACTTGCGCAGGAAAAAGGTCAGCAAGCCATCGAAACAGGTCATCTGTTGAGAGGCGTGATCGAGAAAGGTGAAAATATCACGAACTTTATTTTTAACAAGTTGGGTGTAAATAGCCGGAATGTCTTGGCTGCTTTGGATCGAATCGTGGACGGATACCCGAAAGTGTCGGGAGGTTCTCCCTATTTGTCCGACGAGGCTAATAAAGTGTTGGAGAAAGCCACGAAGTTGGCGGGAGAGATGGGTGACCAGTATGTTTCTTTGGAACATATTTTATTGGGATTATTATCAGTGAAGGATCCGGTTTCCGGTATGTTGAAGGATGCGGGAATGACCGAGAAGGAAACCCGTGCGGCGATTGACGAGTTGCGGAAGGGGTCGAAAGTAAATTCTCAGTCGGCAGAAGATAATTATGATGCGCTGGGGAGGTATGCCATCAATTTGAATGAAAGAGCTCGGAACGGTAAGCTGGATCCTGTAATCGGACGAGATGATGAAATCCGTCGGGTATTACAGATATTGTCCCGGAGAACAAAAAATAACCCGATTTTAATCGGAGAGCCGGGTGTTGGTAAAACGGCTATTGCCGAGGGATTGGCGCAGCGTATCGTGAACGGGGATGTGCCTTCAAATCTGGCATCCAAGAGTATTTACTCGCTGGATATGGGAGCCTTGATCGCGGGGGCAAAGTATAAAGGAGAATTCGAGGAACGTTTGAAATCGGTTGTGAACGAGGTGTTGTCTTCGGAAGGAGAAATTATCCTGTTTATCGATGAGATTCATACCTTGGTGGGGGCTGGAAAGTCTGACGGGGCAATGGATGCGGCGAATATATTGAAACCCGCTTTGGCTCGTGGTGATTTGAGGGCTATCGGTGCAACCACGTTGAACGAGTACCAGAAATATTTTGAACAGGATAAAGCCTTGGAGCGTCGTTTCCAGAAAGTGATGATTGACGAACCGGACGTGATGAGTGCGATCAGTATCATGCGGGGATTGAAGGAACGTTACGAGAATCACCATAAGGTACGGATCACGGATGATGCCATCATTGCATCCGTGGAGTTATCTCACAGGTATATTTCGGATCGATTCTTGCCGGATAAAGCTATCGACTTGGTGGATGAGGCGGCTGCCCGTCTGCGTTTGGAGATGAATTCCGTGCCGGAGGAGATTGATGAACTGGACCGTAAGATCAAACAGTTGGAAATTGAGAAAGAGGCGATCAAGCGGGAAGGGAAAAGCAAGAAACTGGACGAGATCCAGAAAGATTTGGCCGATTTGAATCAAGAGCGTACGAAATTGCGAGCCCAATGGGAGTCTGAGCGTTCTTTAATTGACGAGATCCAGAAGAATAAGGATGCGATTGAACAGTACCGTTTCGAGGCAGACCGGGCTGAGCGGGAAGGCGATTACGGAAAGGTTGCCGAGATTCGTTACGGTAAGATTAAGGAGGCCGAGCGTC
The DNA here is from genome assembly GCF_040920905.1 of Butyricimonas sp. RTP31003st1_G1_RTP31003_210430. NCBI lineage: Bacteria > Pseudomonadati > Bacteroidota > Bacteroidia > Bacteroidales > Odoribacteraceae > Butyricimonas > Butyricimonas sp. RTP31003st1_G1_RTP31003_210430. Next base: position 22,536 of record NZ_JBCOSQ010000020.1, read on the forward strand.
GTATTGAAGAGGTGAAGGCCAAGCTGGCGGATATGAAACATGGAGAGTCGTTGATTCGGGAAGAGGTGACGGAAGATGATATCGCGGCTGTCGTGTCCAAGTGGACGGGCATTCCGGTGAGCCGGATGATGCAGAGTGAGCGTCAGAAATTATTACACTTGGAAGACGAGTTGCACAAACGGGTAGTCGGTCAGGAAATGGCCATTACGGCACTGGCAGATGCCGTTCGTCGTAACCGTGCAGGATTGCAGGATGCGAAACGTCCTATCGGTTCGTTTATCTTCCTCGGAACCACGGGAGTCGGTAAAACCGAGTTGGCGAAGGCATTGGCAGAGTTCCTGTTTGACGATGAATCCTTGATGACCCGTATTGATATGTCCGAGTACCAGGAGCGTCATTCTGTTTCCCGGTTGATCGGGGCGCCTCCGGGGTACGTGGGATATGATGAAGGTGGTCAGTTGACGGAGGCTGTTCGTCGGAAACCTTATTCCGTGGTTTTGCTGGACGAGATCGAGAAAGCTCATCCCGACGTGTTCAACATCTTGTTGCAAGTGCTGGATGACGGGCGTTTAACTGATAATAAAGGTCGGGTAGTCGATTTCAAAAATACGATTATCATCATGACTTCGAATATCGGTGCGCATATCATTCAGGAACGTTTGAAAGGCATCGATGAGAATAACCGGGATGAGGTACTTGACAAGACGAATCACGAGGTGTACGAGATGTTGAAACAGACGATTCGCCCGGAGTTCTTGAACCGTATCGACGAGATCATCATGTTTGCCCCGTTGAAGAAGTCGGAAATCGTGGATATTGTACGTTTGCAATTCAATGGCGTAAAGAAGATGTTGGAAAACAATGGTATTGCCATCGAGATTACCGACAAGGCTGTTCAATGGCTGGCAGATGCCGGGTATGATCCGCAGTTTGGCGCTCGTCCCGTAAAAAGGGTTATTCAACGTACATTGTTAAATGATTTGTCAAAACAGATTCTTGCAGAGGAAGTCTCCAAAGATAGCCGTATCGTGGTAGACGTGAAGGATGACAAGATCATTTTCGAAAATAAATAAGGATTCTTAAAATCATATGAGGTTGGTCGTTTTTCTTTTGAAACGGCCTACTTTTTTGTGGGTTAGTAATATGTCGATAATTTTGATTCTTGGCGAGAATGTCTATCTTTGCATGAATCATAATTGTCGATTTAGATTTTTGTATGGTATATAGCGAATCGGAAATTGTACACGAACTGGAGGCAGGAAATGAGGTCTGTCTGAATATGCTTTTTGATAATTATTATCGGGCATTGTGTGTGTATGCGTTGCGGTTTGTTTCGAATGCGGATGATGTAGAGGATATTGTGCAGGAGGTGTTTGTTTCTTTCTGGATGAACAAGAAACGAACTGTTTTTTCCGGTTCCGTTCGTTCTTATCTTTTCGGGGCAGTAGCCAAGGCTGCCTCAAAGTTTGCGACACGTCGGGGAAGGATCATGTTTGACGACGTGGAGAAGTATGTGGATCAGTTTTTAGAAGAATTGGCAGAGTATGATGAGAGCGAGTTCTCTCGATTACGCGATAAAGTATATGCCCGGGTGGAGGCTTTACCGGGAAAGACAAAAGAAATATTTAAAGCCGTGGTGTTGGATAACCTGACCTACCAGCAAGTGGGTGACCGTTTTGGGATAACCGTGAATACCGTGAAGACAATGTATTACAGGGCATTGAAACAGTTAAAAGAAGAGCTGGGTGGAAACGCTTTGGTGTTGTTTTTTATTATTTTGCGATAAGTTTTTACTCCTTCATTTTGTTAAAATTATTTTTCCTGCAATTTTTCCTAAAAAAGTTGTCATCTCTTTTTCAATCTTCCGGTATATAAGAGAAAATAGATTGAGATGAACGGTAAAATTTGGCAGTGGATTGGTGATTATTGTTCCGGACTTTTGGATAAGAGTGAGGAACGGGAGTTGCGAGCGTGGATGGACGAGGCGGAGGAAAACAAACAACTTTTTATGGAGGGGGTGAAAATGGTGCGGGAGTATCAAATGGTTGCTCGTTCGAGTAAAGATGCCTCGGATTCATTGGAACATATACGGGAAAAGATCAAGGCTCGTAAGAGAAGACAGTTATGGATTCAGATTACTGCTGTGGCTTCTGTTGTGATCTTGTTTGCGTTATCATTTGTATTCTTTTATACTCCGAAATCAGAAGAGATGTCTCCCGTGCTGGCGAAGGTGCATGCCGGAGGAACGAAAGCAACTCTGATTGTGGCAGATGGAATACAAGTCGATTTGACACAAGATAATTTACAAGAGGTAATAGGGCAGTACGGGGCTACTGTTTTGAAAGATAAAAAGAATGAATTGCGATATGATAACGTGGAGGTAAATGACGAGATAGAAGAGAAACCGATATATCATACCATTTCGGCTCCGGTTGGCGGGGAATACCATTTCACGTTGGCGGATGGAACGATGGTATGGTTGAATTCATCTTCACGATTAACATTCCCCACTCGTTTTACGGGAGATGCGCGAGAGGTCCTTGTTGAGGGTGAAGTGTATTTTGACGTGAAACATGACGAGAATAAACCTTTTATCGTGCGGATAAATGATGTGAGCGTGCGAGTGTTGGGAACGAAATTCTGTGTTTCGGCTTATCCAGAAAATGAAGGGATTATGACAACTTTGGTACAAGGGACTGTGCAAGTAATATCTGGAGGTAATCAGGTCGTATTAAAACCGGGATATCAGGCTGTGGTCGACCAACGTTCCGGAACTATCAGCCAACGTGCAGTGGAACTTTCTTTGTACACCTCGTGGGTGCGGGGTGTATTTGAATACGAGAATATGGAATTGGATGATATTGTGGTGCAATTGGCCCGATGGTATGATGTACAATTTACTTTTTCGGCATCAGAATATAAAAAGCGTCGTTTTACCGGAGTGGTGCGGAAATATGAAGATCTAAATGGCGTGCTAGATATGATAGAAAAAACAACTAACGTAAAATTTATTATTAATGGAAGAAATGTTACAATAACTTCAGTGATGAAATAGAAGAAACATAAAAACGGGAAATGTTCCCAGCACTCCCCGTTCTATGTTGAAAATTTAATGGCAGCCTTCGGCAAAAGGCTACGTTTATTAATCAAAGTATCCAAATGTATGAAAAAAAGACGAAATTCTACACAATCCTCGCCTGAAAATGCGAGGGGAAAAATTTATTTAGCAATGAGATTGACTTTGCTTTTGACCATGTTCTTCTCTTTCACGGCAATAGCCAGTGTATCGTCACAATCTGTGACGTTGAAATTAGAGAATGCAAGTCTCAGGGAGACTATTAAAGAGTTGAAGAATCAGACAGGAGTTTATTTCGTGTTCAATGAAGAGGAGATTGCAAGTTTGAACGTGAAACTTAACATGGTTCTGACAAATGAACCTTTCGAGAAAGCTTTGGAGCGTATTTTCGAGGGATTGCCTTTTAGTTACGAGTATTCAGAAGGTGTGGTAATTGTTAAACCGACACCACAGAAAAAGGATGAAGTTAAGTTAAAATTGATCAAGGGGAAAGTGGTTGATACAGATGGGGTGCCTCTTCCCGGGGTTTCTGTTGTTGTGGAAGGAACGACTCGTGGAGTGGCATCGGACGTGGACGGATTGTTCCAGATGATGATTGAGAATAAAATAGGTCAAAAATTACTTTTCTCTTTTGTGGGGATGGAGCAGAAAGTAATTACTTGGCAAGGACAGGATTCTTTACACGTGGTGATGAAGTACTCTACGGTAGACATGGACGAAGTTGTTGTGACGGGTTATCAGACAGTGAATCGTCGAGAGTCTGCAAGTGCGGTTTCCGTGGTGAAAACGGACGAGATTTATGTGGCGGGAGCTACAAGTATTGACCAGATGTTACAGGGACAAATACCGGGATTGATGGTGATAAATACTTCAGGAGAACCGAGTGCAACCCCGAAAATTCGAATTCGTGGAACTTCGACCATTAATGGGAATAAGGCTCCGGTTTGGGTGGTTGACGGTGTGATCTTGGAACAGGATGTACCTATTACTGCTTCAGATTTGAATAGCGAGGATGCCGAGTACTTGGTTGGTAATGCCATTGCCGGTATTAGTCCGCAGGATATTGAATCCATTACCGTATTGAAAGATGCATCTGCTACAGCAATTTATGGTGTGAAAGCTGCGAATGGTGTGATCGTCTTGACTACGAAAAAGGGGAAAATAGGAAAGCCTTCTGTGTCTTACCATGGTGAAGTGGTCGTAAATCAGCGTCCATCTTATCGGAATTTTGATTTGATGAACTCGTCAGAGCGTATGACCTTGTCGAAGGAAGTTATCGAGGATGGATTGAAATACGGGAGTAATATTTCACTTGATCCCAATGATTCTTATGAGGGATTGGTGAATGAGCTGGTAAATAGAAGAATTACCCATGCAGAATTCTCTGAGTTAGCGATGGAAATGGCTAAACGTAATACCGATTGGTTTGATATCCTGTTCCGGAATGCGGTAACTCACAATCATACGTTAAGTGTACAAGGAGGAAATGAACAAACAAGATATTATTTTTCTGCTGGGTATAATAATAATCAGGGAGCAGCACAAAAATCTTTGAGTGAACGTTTCACGACTTTAGCCAAAGTGGACGTGAATTTGGGTGAGTATGTCAATTTTATGACTAAAATTGATTATAGTACAACTAAGAATGACGGGTATGCAGTAGGAGTAAATCCTTTTTCTTATGCTTACAAGACTTCCCGTACTTTAAGTCCTTATGAGGCTGATGGTAGCTATCATATGTACAAGCAAGGGTCTGCTTATGAATATAATATTTTGAAAGAGTTGGATGAGACTGGCCAGAGTGCTAAGACGAATGATTTTAATGCCTTGTTAAATTTGAATGTAAAATTAATCAAGAATATATCTTATCAGGGAACGTTCTCTTTCCACAATTCAACGACTGAACAAAGAGACTGGCAAACGGAAGAATCAAATGCAGTAGCAAAGATTCGAGGGTATAATTATAAGGAATATGACGAGACTGAAGATAAATACTGGGAGTCTTCGTTGCCTTATGGTGGTATTCTAACCAGCAAGAATACAACGAAAACCGGTTATACCGTGAGAAATGCTTTGAACTACGTGGCGATGTTTGGAGGTGTGCATGATATTAATATTTATGTAGGTTCGGAATTAAGAGGGAACAAGTATAGTGGTACTAGTGTAACGGGATATGGTTGGACGCCTGAATTTGGAGAACGTTTTATGCCGATTTATACGGATAGATTTACACAAAATTATGCAGCGAAAGGGAAATTACTTCCCACGAATACGAATACTATATCCCGAGTGGCCTCTTTCTTTGGAACAGCTAGCTATACTTATGACAACCGCTATGTTTTGAATTTTAATATCCGTTCCGATGGAGCGAATAAATTTGGTAGTAATCCCAAATACAGATGGTTACCTACATGGTCTGTTGCCGGTAAATGGACGTTGACCAATGAAAGCTTTTTATCTGCTTTTGCTGATAAAGGACATTTCGTGTCGATTCGCGGTAGTTATGGGGTCCAAGGAAACATTCACGATGATTCAACGCCTAATTTGATATTGGAAATCGGTGATCGTAACGAAACGAGTACTTTGGATCAATCGACTATTTATCGTTTGCCTAATCCTGATTTACGTTGGGAAAAGACCTCTTCTTGGAACGTTGCGGTAGATTTTTCTTTCTGGTCAGGAAGATTATCCGGAAGTGTGGATGTATACAAAAAACATACGGATGATTTGATTATTGATAAGACTGTAGCAGCATCCAATGGTAAACAGCACTTGTATATCAATGCTGGTCAGATGAACAACACTGGTGTGGAGGGTAATTTGAGCGTTGGTTTATTGAAAAGTAAATTATTTGACTGGAACTTTAATGTGAACTTTGGAAGAAATACGAACGAAGTGATATTGGCAAATGATAATTTGTACAATGATTTGGAGAAGATCACTGAAATGTTGAATGGAAATCTGGCCGTGGAAGGAGAGAAATTAGGCATGATGTATTCATTTGCTTATGCTGGGTTGTCTGCCGATAATGGTTATCCTCTATTTTATGGGAAAGATGGTAAAAAATATCATGGTGGAGATCCGACAATGATGAAATTAGTTAAGAGTGGTTCCATTAATCCGGATTTATCGGGTGGTTTTGATACTCAATTGACATTTAAAAAACGTTTGTCATTAAATATTGGTTTTGCTTACAATATTGGGGGTGTGAAACGTTTACCTGATGTATATGATGATAATTCTAAAGTATTCGACCCATTATCAAATGTTTCTACTGATTGGAAGAAACGTTGGAGAAAGTCCGGAGATGAATTAAAAACTGATATTCCCGCACTCTATAATTCAGAGTTTGCAAATAATTTCAGATATGAAGGGTTAATGAACTATGTCGATGATGAGGATGGCAGAAGAGCCGTAGAGCAGTGTACGTATTATTATGACAAATCTGATCATCGGGTTGCTAAAGCGGATTATTTACGTTTACGTTTAATTGGTTTGAGTTATGCGATGCCGGAAGAACTGGTTAAGAAGATAGGTGTTTCTTCGATGATGCTGCGTTTTCAGGCAACCAACTTGCACGTATGGGCCAGCAAAAAATGGCAAGGCTTAGATCCTGAAACTCCGGATGCTAATATTCCGGTATTACCTGCTTATAGTTTTGGAATAAATGTTTCATTCTAAGAAATTTGAGTATATGAAGAAGAATATTTTTAGATATAGTGGAAAGATATTGTTGGGAGCGTTAATTGCTACGGGATGTAGTGATTATTTAAAAGAAGATTCCGGAGATTTGCTGATTCCCAAGAAAGTGGAAGAATTTTCTCCAATGTTGTATGCGGAAGGTTATCCATCAGACTTTAATGATGATGTTTCGTGGTTTAAATTAATGACGGATGATGTCGAGTCTGGCCGTTTGGAAATTGATTCTTTGGGTGAGGCTTATTTAGACAAAGACGGAAATGCTTTTGATGTTCTTGAGGGGGGAGAAGGAAAACAGGCTTATACTTGGAATGTGGATATAGAAGAGAAATTGACAGATAATTTCTGGAATGCTCGTTATGAGAATATTTTGGCTTGTAACATCGTGATAGATGCTCTGCCGACGATGGAGGTGCAGGATTCCGGTAAATTTAATCATTTAGCCGGGCAGGCTTATGCTTTAAGAGCTTATAATTACTGGTGTTTGGTAAACACCTATGCTGCTCCTTATGCAGAGGAAAATTTGGAGAAAGCTGGTGTTATTCTTCGTACGACGCCGCAAGTGGATATACAGGCTCGTAAACGGTCAACTCTTCGTGAAACTTATAAATTGATAAACGAGGATATTGAAAAAGCGGAGAAATATATGGAAATAAGTACGGCTGCGGACAACATTCATTTATTAACACAGCCTGCCGTGTGGTTATTAGGGTCCAGAATTGCGCTTTTCCAAGAGAATTGGGATGAAGTGATTCGTTTAGGAGAATTGTTCATGGAGAATAATTCAGAGGTTTATGATTTGAATTCGGTTGATCCTGAGTTACTTACTAATACAAATGACAGTAAAGGCTTTTGCATGATGGATGGGTTGGTTAATCCGGAAATTGTATTTACATTCGGTAATTCATCATATTCTTATGATTTCTTGGCTATTACGATGTCTGGATATATGTATGGATTGGGATTCCGGCCATCACAGGAGGCTGAGAATTCATTGCTGAAATCATATGACGAGGGGGATTTACGTTTGCAGGCTTATTTTAAATCGGATAAACCGGGAGAGACAGATAAATGGGGTTTTTATACGGAAATTACCTATAACTATCAATATCCGATTAAATATCGAAGAAGATATAGTACCGGGGCCGAGAAACCGAATGAAAAGTTGTTTCATGAAAATTGGCGGAGCGTTGAAGTATTGTTAAATCTAGCGGAGGCTTATGTTCGGAAGAGTAATGCGATAGACCAGCAGGCTATTGATTTGCTAAATTCATTACGCCGTGGACGTATCAGTACGGATAAGTATGTTGACAAACAAATGGCTGATTTTAAAAATAGTGATGATTTGCTTAAATTCATATGGGCAGAACGCCGTCGGGAACTATGTTTTGAAGAGGCTATGCGTTTCTGGGACTTGCGTCGTCAGGGAATGCCGGAAATCGAACACCGATGGTATACTTCTTGGAATAATTACGAAACTTATACCTTGAGGCAAGGTAGTCCGAATTATGTGCTTGGTATTCCTTCTTCAGAATTGACATACAATACAGATTGTGTTGATAATGCCCGTGAAGTGATTAATGCGGAGTAACGATTTATCTTTTAAAATGATTGATTATGAAAAAAAGTTTAAATATATATCTGATATCTGTCATATTACTTATTTCAGCCTGTTCTGAAAAATTGACCCCGAATCCGGATTTAGGAGGACCATTATATGGATTAACTAAAGGCGAACCTGGTTCATTGGAAGAATTGATTTATAACACATGGGAATTTTGTGGAGTGTATTATCTATATGATTATAGTGAATATGCTTTTCAAACCGCTAACTGGACCGGGGGTGTTAATAGATGGTATACTCCTGTAAAGGAGGAAAACCGGGAACTGGTGAGAACGGTTGTAAATAAATTGCAAGATGAGGTGTTTGCCGGGATGGATGGGGATTACATTCGGAGAAATTGGTTTATACGGGTATTCTTATGTGATTCTTTGTGTGATAATTCTTCGTATGATCCGGATGACTTGGTTGAAACTTATTTGGAGCGTGAGGATATGTTGATTATCCCTAATTTGGGAGAAGTAATGAAAGCTTACACGGATGAGGATTGGACGTCATGGAAAAAGGAGTTTTCTGATCTGTTGATTTCACGCTTGTATTTAGGAGCAACAGAGGAACCGACGGATTTCTTCAACTCAAGATTGAAGAAAGCAAACGGGAAAGATGATGCGACAGCAATATATGCGACAGCTTGGTTAGAGGATCCTGATGGTAAATATACGGATTGTGTTTATACTTTCCGTACGAACGGGTATTGGAATAGTTCTCCTGCAGAAACAGTCTTAATTCCTAAGCGACAAGTTGATGTTGCTGACTATATCAGTAATTTGACTACAACACCTAAAGCAGAATTAGACTACACCTTTGAACATTTTCCTAAAATGCTGGAGCGTACAATTGACATCGTTCCATATTTGACGGATGTACTTGGATTGGATATCGTTGCCATGCAAAATGCTGCTTGTCCCGATGATCCGGTGGAGGCTGATTATTTTAAGAATCTACAAGAATGATTCGTCTGTATAATATAAGAGATATGTTGAGAAAGACAATCATGATATTGGTTTGTGTCGGATGCTGCTTAGCAGCATCTGCACAAACTGACCTAGAAAGTTTGAAAGAGAAATACACGGTAAACAAGCGAGACATTAAGGTCGTGAAGGAATACGTGGAGGCCTTGGAGGATGCGAGAAAGGGAAAAGAGGCAGAACAGGTGATAAAGGAATATATGTCTCGGTGTCCGGTGTTGCAGGTGGAAGATAAGGATACTTACTTGCTATTAAATAAATATGTATTTGCAGACCCTTATTCCAATGTTTTTGAGTATGGCATTTATGCTGTGAAAAAAATGAAATGGGATCGGGAAGAAAGTTCCGCTCCGGAGGATAAGGCTGCACGTTTGAAGAGACTTTTCAAAGGATTGGGAAGTGGGGTTAGTGGGGATAATGAGATTGATAAGAGATATGAGGTATTGATGGTGTTGAGTCGAAATTTGAACAAAGAGATCGAGAAACAATGCGAGCCTCATTTCCAGGATGAACGGTATGTTTGGCCATTGTATGATTCATTAAAACTAGAACGATTGACGTATCTGGTAAATAAAGGGCAATTATTGGGACAGGATGGAATGCGTTTAAAACTCGCTATTATTAAAGCTTTGCATACAGGAGATAACGAACAGGTGTTTCGAGACTTGGAAGTAGCTGCGAACTTGCACATGACAGATGTTCGGGGTGAATATATTGTAGCAGTTTTGACCCTCCTTTCTGAAAGAAATTTGAATAAGAATTTAATTGACAGCGTCTTGTCATTCGTGTTGAGGATAAGTGAACAGGAGAAGGCGGAGGGTGGTTCGACCAATTATTATAACTTGTTAGGTCGTTTGTATGCTCTTGTGGGCGATAGGAGTAACGCTGATAAATATAAAAAGATGGGGGATGCCATAGAAGCGGAGCGGATGGAACGGTATAAGGATTTGTTTAAAGCAACTCAGTCTAATTAATCTGGAAATATGATGAAAAAACGGATAGTTGTAATGTTTGCCGTTTGGCTGTTTACGACTTGTAATTTATTGGGGGTAAAAGCTCAACAGGTTCGTGACTATGTGGTTGTTACCTCGAAAAAGGTTCAGGCTGACGGGGAATGGATGAAAGTGGTAGAGGCTTTAGCTAAAAGACATAAAGCAACCGTGTTATATTACGACAAACAGCCGCGAGAACTGTTGGCGGAGTTACGGCGTTTAACTCCCCGTTACGTGGCAGTGGTGGAAAAACCGGAAAACCTCAATCGGGAGTTTGTCATGGAAGGGCATCGTTTGAGTCGGGAAATAGATGATGATATTTATGCGGATTACTTGTGGGGAATTATCACGGGGTATTCAGCTACAGATGCTATGCGAATGGTCGAGGGGAGCGCTAAACCTTTTGTGATTCATACAGCATTGAACACGACGGCAGAATTGAGCGATGGAAAATATTTTGATCGTTTTGCATTTATGAATGACGGGGGAACACCCGGCGGTTGGGGCGAGAAGACAACCCGCAACGGGGAAGTGAAGAATGAGCAGATCAATAAATGGGAAATACTGAATAAATGGGTGGAGAAATATAAAGAAATTGATCCCGATTTGCTGGTAACCTCTTCACACGCAACCGAGAAAAATCTTGAAATGCCATTTACGGTTGGTAATCTGAAACCACGGGGAGGGCGGTTGTATGCCGACTTCATGACTCCTGAGTTTTTGGAAGGGACGGCTCACCCGAGAGTTTATTTTGCGGCGGGTAACTGTCTGATCGGGAATATTGACAATGACCCGGAGAGTATGGCTGTGGCTTGGTTGAGCGGAATGGATGCAACTTCCATGGTGGGATATGTCGTTACAACTTGGTATGGCCGGAACGGTTGGGGAGGTTTGAAATACTGGGTTGCCAATGCCGGGCGGTTGACCTTGGCGCAGGCCGTTTATCTGAACCAGCAGGATATGTTGAGGACGGAAAACGAGTGGCATCCGAAAATGTTGACCGTAAATTATCCTTTTTCGGAAATAGATTTTGGGGAGAGGGAGATGTTTGAAAAACAATTCAAGGCGGTGACGGGTCAGCAGCCGACGAAAGACCAGATGGGATTTGTACATGACCGGGATGTAGTTGTTTTGTATGGCGATCCGGCTTGGGATGTAAAGATGCAAAATCCGAAACCATTAGGATACCGTGTAGATTTCAAGATAAAAGGGAAACAATGTTTCGTGACGATCACGACCAATGAATATTTTGACGGGGGATTGATGAGAGGAGGAAAATTGAAACAGGAACACGTGACGGATATTCCGTTTGCCTATTATTTCCCGAAACGTGTAAATAACCCGTGTTTGGCGGGGGGACAGAAATGGGAAGTTGCCGTGGCAGAGGATTTCTTGTTGCTTTATAATTGTGATTTTGAGAGGAATAAAAAATATACAATAGTATTGGACATAAACTAAAGGGATTGTAAGATGAAAAAATTAGTATTGTTAGTGACGATTTTAATCACTGGTTTAACCGTGTTTTCACAGGGGATCGACTTCCAAAAGGGGCGTTATGCAGAGGTACTGGAAATGGCGAAAAAACAGAATAAACTGGTATTTATAGATATATATACCTCATGGTGTGGACCTTGTAAGCACATGGCGGATAATGTATTCCCACAAGCTAAAGTCGGCGAATATTATAACGCTCATTTCTTGAATTTGCAATTGGATGCAGAAAAGAGTGAAGACGGGAAAATGGTTGCGAAAACATTTGGAGTATCTGCTTATCCCACGTTCCTTTTTGTTAATGGAGACGGGGAATTGGTTTATCGTTTCCTGGGCGGTAAAACCGTGGATATGTTTATCAAGGAAGGCGAGAAGGCCGTGGATGCGTTTGCCGCACAACCGGAATTGAAGAAATACATGAAAAAATACGAGGAAGGCAACCGGGATAAAGAATTTTTGAATCAGTATTTTATATTGAAAGACAAATCCGGATTGGATTGTAGCGATGTATTACTTGATTATTTTGCATTGGTGGACGATGCTCATTTATTGGATTCTGTCAATGTTCCTCGTATTGCCAAAATCACGGTTTTCGACAAGAAATTAGCCAACCGCTTGGTGGATGCGGCTTGTGCGGAGGCTGTCAATCCGGCGAAGGACAAAAAACATTCTACTGCCGTGAATAAAGCGATTTGTACTTTCTTGAGTGCTAGCGTTCAAAAGACGGCACAAGCCGATCAAGAGGAAAACTTTGAGGAAGTGCTGGCTTTGAAAGATCGTTTATTTAAGGCGACGGGAGGTAAGGATAGTGCCACGGCGGCTTCATTGGGGGGAGGAAATATCTATATCCCTTCTGAATTACTACGTTTAAATTATTATTCGGCTAAAAAGAAACTGGATAAGTTTAATCAGCTTTTTATCAGTTATATAGCGGAACTTCAGAAAAAATATGAGGAAACTCATAAGGAGAAAATTGCCATGCTAAAGGCCATGGAGGCTAAGTTGAAAGAGGCAAAAGAAAGTGGGAATGAAGAGGAATATCAGGCAGCGAGAAAACTGAACGCGATGATGTTCGCTTTTTCAAGTATCGATGATTACTATACTTCAACGAGTATGGTTGAGAACGTGGAACGTTACGAGGAGATATATACAGGAGAGAAAGATGCGGCATACAAGGATCGGGTTGCCGGTTGGTACGTGTTTTTACATCAGTTGAGCCCTTCCGCAAAGACGGCGGCATACGTGGCCGATAAGTTATTAGCCTTGGACAAAAAGGAACAAGCGAAAGAAGTTTTGACCTTGGGATTGAAAGATGGAAGTTCTGCGGCCGGGGTCGAAGAGAGTGACGTGAAAGCTTGTCAGGCAAAATTGGATGAATTAAAATAATAGCATATTTGTAAATAGGATTGATTATGAAAAAGATTGGATTTATAGTACAATTTTTATGTTTGGCCTTGTTTTCGTTCGGGCAGTCGGCCGGAGACGGGATTCGTTTTATCGAAGGCGAGAAATGGGAAAATATCTTGAAAATGGCTCAAGAGCAGGACAAATATATCTTTATGGATTGCTATACCTCTTGGTGTGGCCCGTGCAAGGCTTTAGCCAAAGATATTTTTACTCGCAAAGACGTGGGCGACTTTTTTAACGCGAATTTCATCAACGTGAAATACGATATGGAAAAGGGTGTGGGGAAAGATCTGTATAAACAATATAAATCCAATATTATTGGTTTCCCGACACTCTTGTTAATTAATAAGGAAGGAAAAGTTATGCATCAAATGGCGGGATTCCAAGAGGCAGATGTATTGATTGCCGGGATGAAAGCGGGTAAGGAAGGTAAAAGTTTGTTTGCTTGTCGTGATAGGTACGAGGCAGGAGAACGGGACTTGGCGTTTCTGAAAGAATATGTTGCCGCGTTGGAAGGAGCCTTCTTGAAAGATGACATCGAGAAAATCGTACTTGATTACATGAATACGATACCTGTGGAAAAATTGCAGGAAAAAGAAATCTGGGATTTCGTGGGAGCTTTTATCAAAAACCCTTATTCTCCGCAATTTGACTACGTGATTTTCAATATAGACCGTTTGGCTCATAAAGTGAAATTTGATCGCTATAACGTGGAGAGACAATTAAGTTGGGCGCTGGAAAAAGCAGTAGATCGAGTGGTTGAAATTAAATTTGATGAGAATGGGGTTCCCTTGCGTTTGGTTGCCGAGCAAGGAAAAATAGATACTTTGTTACGTTTGATTGACCGCGGGAATTTGAAACGTGCAGAAACGTATCGTGCCAAAATAAAGATTTATGAATTGGAGTTGGCTCAAAAGTGGAATGAAGTATACGAAAGCCAGATGATGTATCGTGACATCAAGGCTTTGGGTTATTCTGATCGTGATTTGGATGAAACGGCTCGATACCTTGCGGCATATTGTCAAGATAAGGGCATAATAGAGAAGTACTTGGTTTTAATCGAAGGATTGCAGAAAGAAGAAGATAAGGGAAGTGCTAAACTAAAATCTAATTATTACGGAACTCTCTCTGTTTTGCATGCTAAACTTGGCAATAATGCAAAGGCAAAAGAATTCAAAAAGATGGACGAGAAAATCAGAGCCGAGAAAGCGAAAGAGTTCGAGTCATTTTTGAAAAAATCAGAATAAATATAAACGATACTTGATTTAAAAATGTTAAAATAATTCCGGAAGTATGAGAAAAATTATCAGTGGATTATTGATAGGCCTGTTGTTCATGGGATGTACCAAACAAGAGACAACTTATACCATTCAAGGAGAGTGGGAAGGTGGAGATGGAAAAGTAGTCTATTTAAAAAAGGACTTGGGAGACAAAAAATATGAGATATTGGATTCCGCTATCGTGGCAAACGGTAGTTTTAAAATGCAAAAGCCGCTTGGAGACGTGGATGAGCGGATTTTGGAAATAAATGGTAGTACGAATATCGTTATTTTGGACTCTATTCCAATTCATGTAAAATGCATAACCGTGAAAAAAACGGTCAAGGGAAAAGAGATTGAGAATGTCAGAGCAGAAATATCGGGGAGCGTGGAGCAGGATATTTTTAAAACAATGCTGTTAGCACAGCGGGATGAGATGTTGATGATGCTGGGACTTTCTTTCATGGGTAGAGATGAGAATACGAGTGCTGCCATGCAGGACTCTTTAATACAGATGTATACGGCTATGAAGGAGAAAACCGTGCGGACGATTGACAGCTTGGTTACAAATTATCCCGATTGCCATGCAACTGCGTTGATTATTAATAATTTCGTGATCAAGGATAGAGATTTGGCGGAAGTTGAAAAAATGTATGAAGGTTTGACTCCCCGTATCAAAAATGCTTATTTAGGACGTAAATTGAAAACATCAATAGATAATATTAAAAAAACATCCATCGGTAGTGTTGTCCCGGATTTCACCTTACAAGCTCCGGACGGAAAGGATGTTTCTTTATCTGATTATCGTGGGAAGATCGTTTTGCTTGATTTCTGGGCATCCTGGTGCGGTCCTTGCTTGCGTGAAGTTCCCAATGTGAAGAAAGTATATGACAAGTTTCATGATAAAGGATTTGAAATATTGAGCGTGTCACTGGATGATAAAAAGGATAATTGGGTAAATGCGATTGAAAAGAACGATTTGAATTGGGGACATGTTTCTTCCTTGAAGGGATGGAGTTGTCCGGTGGCAAAATTGTATAACGTGAGCGGGGTTCCGGCTATGTTATTGATTGACAAGGAAGGGAAAATTGTCGCTACCAAATTGCGGGGAGATCTGTTGATGGAAAAAGTTGCAGAACAATTTGGAGAATAACGATTGATAGAAATAATGAGAAGAATATTTTTAACAATAGTCGTTTTGCTTTTCTCATGGAACGTTTTTTCACAGGGGATTCAGTTCGAAACCGGTAGCTGGAAAGAGGTTTTACAGAAAGCAAAACAGGAGAATAAACTGATCTTTGTAGACCTGTACACGACGTGGTGCGGTCCTTGTAAGAAAATGGCTGCGGAGACTTTTCCCCAGCAGGCTGTGGGGGATTACTTCAACAAAAATTTCGTCAATTACAAGATTGACGCGGAGAAAGGTGAAGGACCGGAACTAGCGGGTAAGTACGAGGTTTCGGCTTACCCGACGTTGGTTTTCGTGAATGCTGCAGGCGAGTTGGTGTATAAGTTTATGGGAGTCCGTACGGCCGATAAGCTTATCGCTGAAGGAGAGAAAGCTGTGCGTTTGTACGCGCTGGCTCCCCGTATCGCGGCAATGGAGAAAGAATACGAACAAGGAAAACGGGGAAAAGTTTTCCTTGGAGAGTATTATGCTTTATTGAAAGAGTCCGGGGCAGGCGGTGGCATTGTCCTGAACGAGTACTTGAAATGCCTCTCTGATGGGGAGTTGTTGTTGGAGGAGAACGTGAGTAATATAGGTAATATTTCTATTTTTGATCCGGTTCTTTTTGATCGTTTGGTGAAGGGCATCAAGAAGGTCGAGGGCGAAAACAAGAAGTTGGGTAATCGTTTGAATGCATCCGTGATGAAGAGCTTGAGCGCTTGTTTTGCCACTTGCGTGAAAGAGAAGGATGAAAAGGCGTTAGAAGGAATTCTTGGCGTGAAGGCCGGGTTGGGAAATCTGGAGAATGGAATGTCTGCCATGATGGGTGGCGGTAAAT
The DNA here is from genome assembly GCF_040920905.1 of Butyricimonas sp. RTP31003st1_G1_RTP31003_210430. NCBI lineage: Bacteria > Pseudomonadati > Bacteroidota > Bacteroidia > Bacteroidales > Odoribacteraceae > Butyricimonas > Butyricimonas sp. RTP31003st1_G1_RTP31003_210430. Next base: position 39,055 of record NZ_JBCOSQ010000020.1, read on the forward strand.
CTTATCTTCCGGCAGAGCAGTTGCGTTTGGATTTCTATTCGAACAACCGTCTGGACGATAAATTCAAGACGTTGATGAACGAGTATATGATTGCCCAGCAGCAAGAGAATAGCATTGATTCCCTGAGAAAAACGGAAGAGATAACAAACCAGCATTTTAAGATGCTGATTGATTCAGCTAAAATGAAGAATGATTCAACCGCGATTGTGAGTATAAAGAAGACGATGGGTATGGCGAGTCTGTTTGGCGGGGTGAAGTATAAACTATTGTCCTCTTTCGTGATCAGTGCTACCCGTCATTACTGGAAGATTACCGATCAGCAGAATGTAGGAGAGAAAAAGAAATGTATCGATTGGGTAAATTATGCTTATCAGTTGGATCGAACTCCGGCGACGGCTTGGGGATGTGCGGATCTAATGGAAGAGATCGGGGACAAACAGGGGGCGAAGAGGCTCTTGATTGATGTGTTGGAAGTTATTAAAAATAACTCGCTAAGTGATGCAGAACCGAAGGATATTCAATCTGTAAAGGAACGTGTGGAAAAAATGTAGCATGTGTTTTATTTGAAATAGGCTATTGTAGTATAGTACAGAACTGCCCCCAAAAAGTGAACAAAAAACTTTCAGGGGCAGTTTGTTTTTGAGCCAATTTTAGTGTCAGATGAGAATAACGAAATTGGCTTAATGCTGGCATAGGTTTACTTGGGGTTACGGTAAACTTTTTCAGGACGAGACACGTTGCATATTCGATGTACTTAGGGGTTAAAGACGTATCAATTTCGAATCAAAGACGTATCAAAGACGTTCACGAACGTCTTTGATACGTCTTTGATAGATTTTTAATCTTTGATTATCTGGTAATTACCTTAAGTGTTCATCCTTTCTTTATTTGATAACGGGGGTAATACATATTGTCGTTATGATCGATTATTTTATTGGGTACGATTTATTTGTTGAGGGAAATATTTTTTTGGGTATTTTTGCCTGAAAATAGAAGAATGAGAGAAGTGTTATTAGAAACGGGACGGTTGGTTCTAAGAAAGTTAGAACAAGGTGATTTTGACGAGGTGTGTAAATTGTTGCAGGACCCCGTGGTGATGTATGCTTACGAGGGCGCTTTTAGCGATCAGGAAGTTCAGGCATGGTTGGATAAGATGTTTCGGCGGTACGAGGATGACGGTTTTGCCCTGTGGGCGGTCATCGAGAAAAGCAGTGGCGAGCTTATCGGGCAATGTGGTATCACGTACCAGGAATATAATGGGGGCAGGGTTCCGGAAGTCGGTTATTTGTTCCGGAAAGAATTTTGGCATAAAGGATTTGCCACAGAGGCGGCCATTGCTTGTAAGGAGTACGCTTTTCAAGAGTTGAATTTTGACGAGGTTTATTCCATTATTCGGGATTCGAACGTGGCATCCCAAAACGTGGCTCGGCGGAATGGAATGGTGGAGGTCGATACTCTTGTCAAACACTACCGGGGTGTCGAGATGCCACATATCGTTTTTAGGGTATCGAGAGGGAATAATTTTAAAAAGTGATTAGAGTTTTCTGGATAAAATAAAAGGAGTTAGTGATTACTAACTCCTTAATATTCCGTGTACTCGAGGCGGGACTTGAACCCGCACAGCCGCAATGGCCACGGGATTTTAAGTCCCGCGTGTCTACCGATTCCACCACTCGAGCAACTTGGAGCGAAAAACGGGACTCGAACCCGCGACCCTAACCTTGGCAAGGTTATGCTCTACCAACTGAGCTATTTTCGCATGATTGCTTGCAAAATTTTCTAGGAACGCTTTCCTTTTTTGCGATTGCAAATATAGAGCATTTTTTGTTTTCAGCAAAGGGTTTGATAAGAAAATGCAAAGGATTTTTTAAATTCATTTCTTGAAAACTGTTTTTCATGCAGTTACTAAAGGGGAAAAGAGGTGAATGTTGGAGAACGGGAGGGCGAATGGGGGCTAGTGGAGATGTGATTTTGCGATTTTTTTTTAGAAATGGGTTGTTCTCGGGTGTAGAATGATTATATTTGTCAAGTTTTTAAGACAGAAAAAATGTCGCGGACAGAAAGTAGAAAGGGAAAAAGTGCTTATTTTGTTCCCACAATCAGTATTTCTTTGGTATTGATTGTGGTCGGTATGCTTGTATTTATTTTATTAAATGCTCGGGCGGTTTCGGATCACGTGAAACGGAATATCGGTTTTGCCGTGATCGTGAAGGATAACACGAATGAGGTGGAGATCAAGCGGGTGCAAAAGATTTTGGATACCCAACCTTACGTTTACACTTCGAAGTATATTACCAAAGAACAGGCGGCGAAGTCTTTCAAGAAAGAGATGGGAGAGGATTTTGAACGGATATTGGGAGCTAATCCTTTGTTGCCTTCCATTGAGATCAAATTGAATCCGGCATACGCGAATAACGATTCGCTGGCGATGATAGAGAAAGGATTAGCAAGATTTGATATTATTCACGAGGTATATTACCAGAAATCCATGATCGAGAGTATTAACGAAAACATACGGCGGATCACGATTATCTTTTTGATTGTCGGGGCGGTGTTGGTGTTGATTTCGTTCACGTTGATTCGTAACATGATTCATTTGGCGGTTTACTCGCAGCGACTGTTGATCAAGACGATGCAGTTGGTGGGGGCTACTCCGTTTTTTATATGCAAGCCTTTCGTGTACGGGAGTATGTGGCGAGGGTTCTTCGGGGCTCTGATCGCTAACTTGGTGTTGCTGGGTGCGATATTTTTCGTGCAGGAGAACGTGGGGAACGTGATTAATATTATGCGGCAGGACGTGATCCTGTTGATGGTGGGTTTCGTGATCCTTTCCGGGGTGGTGTTGTCATTTTTCTCGGCTTGGTTCTCGGTACGTCGTTATTTGCGGCGGGATTTGAATGATTTATACGTGTAAATAAAAATATATGGCAAGAATTTTAAACGAAAAAAAAGACGGTTTTCCTATACCGAAGGATAATTACAAGATGATCCTGATCGGTTTCGGGATCGTTATAGTGGGTTTCCTCTTGATGATGGGAGGGGGAGCGGATTCGCCCGATACATTTAATTATGACATTTTTAGTTTTCGCCGGATCACGTTAGCGCCCATCGTGGTGTTATTCGGTTTCGGTTTCGTTTTCTGGGGTATCATGCGGAAACCCAAAACGAAGGGAGAGGAGAAAAATTAAATATTAATGTAATTGAATATTGACGTGCGTGCATTTTCAATTTTCAATTCTCAATTTTCAATTCATAGATGGAGTGGTTTGAGGCATTGGTGCTTGGTATCATCCAGGGGCTTACAGAATTTTTGCCGGTGAGTAGTTCCGGGCATTTACAGATTTTTAGCGCTCTTTTCGGGTTAGAAGGAGAGGAGAATTTAACGTTTGCCGTGGCGGTTCATGCTGCGACGGTTTGTAGTACGATCGTGATTTTGTGGAAGGAAGTGTCCGTGTTGTTCAAGGGCTTTTTCACGTTCAAGTATAATGACGAGATGGCCTACGTGCTAAAGATATTTCTTTCCATGATACCGGTGGCTATCGTGGGATTTTGTTTCAAGGATTACGTGGAGGCGTTATTTGGTTCGGGATTGACGGTCGTGGGGTGTATGTTGCTGGTAACGGCGATGTTGTTGTCGTTCGCTTATTACGCTAAACCCCGGCTGAAAGAAAAAATCTCGTATCGGGATGCGTTCGTGATCGGGTTGGCGCAAGCGTGTGCTGTGTTGCCTGGTTTGTCTCGTTCCGGTTCGACTATTGCTACCGGGATATTGTTGGGTAACAAGAAGGAGGCGGTGGCCAAATTTTCTTTTTTGATGGTATTGATTCCTATTCTGGGGGAGGCTTTTCTGGATCTGATGAAAGGCGGGTTCTCGGCAGAAGCAAGTGGTATTTCGACCGTATCACTATTGGTTGGATTTGCGGCAGCTTTTATCTCGGGATGTATTGCTTGTCGCTGGATGATTAATATCGTGAAAAAGGGTAAGTTGATTTGGTTCGCTCTTTATTGCGCTATTGCGGGTATATTGACGATTGTTTTAGGATAATGAGCAAGTGGGGTAATATTTTTTTTAGAGAAGGAGAGGATTTCCGGGCAGGAGCGGTGTTCGTGGTCGATAAGCCATTGCGCTGGACATCGTTTGACGTGGTGAACAAAGTTCGTATTTGCTTGAGAAAAGGATACGGGAAGATAAAAGTGGGGCACGCAGGGACGTTGGATCCTTTGGCATCGGGCGTGGTGATTATTTGTGTGGGGAAGGAGACGAAGAAGATCGAGGAGTATATGGGGCAGGAGAAAGAGTACGTAGCGGAAATTACTTTCGGGCATACGACTCCTTCTTATGATTTGGAGACATCTTTTGACGAAGAATTTTCGTATGAACAAGTGGATAGAGCCTGTTTGGAGCGGGCGGTCCAGCAGTTTATCGGGGAGATTGAACAGTTCCCGCCTTCTTATTCGGCCGTTCGTGTTGACGGGGTCCGGGCGTACGAGATGGCTCGCCGAGGGGACGAGGTGGAGATGAAGAGCCGGAAGGTGATGGTTCGGGAGATTGAAATATTGAAAGTGGAACTTCCAATAGTGGAACTCCGGATCGTGTGTAGCAAGGGGACGTACATCCGTTCGCTGGCTCATGATCTGGGAAAAGCCTGCGGGAGCGGTTCGCATCTGTCAGCTCTAAGAAGAACCCGTGTAGGAGACTTCCGGGTGGAAGATGGGTTTAAAATGGATGAAATTATTGGAGTTTTACAGGAAAATTTGTAATTTAGCAAGATTTGATTAATATATAAACATTATTCAACATGAAATTATCTAAGTTTAAATATAAGTTGCCGCCGGAGTTGATTGCGTTACATCCGACGCCTAACCGGGATGAAGCCCGGTTGATGGTTCTGGATCGGAAAACCGGGAAGATTGAACACAAGGTATTTAAAGATGTGATTGATTATTTTGATGAAAAGGATGTGTTCGTTTTTAACGATTCCAAGGTGTTCCCGGCGAGGTTATATGGAAACAAGGAAAAAACCGGGGCGGAGATCGAGGTGTTTTTGCTGAGAGAGTTGAACCCGGAATTGCGTATCTGGGATGTACTGGTTGATCCGGCTCGGAAAATACGTATCGGGAATAAGTTGTATTTCGGGGAAGATGATAGCATGGTGGCAGAGGTCATTGATAATACCACTTCTCGCGGGAGAACTTTACGTTTCTTGTTCGATGGTGAATATGACGAGTTCAAGAAGGAATTGTATGCGTTGGGCGAAACCCCGCTTCCTCGTTTTATTAACCGGAAGGTGGAACCGGAGGATGCCGAGAATTACCAAACTATTTTTGCCCGGCATGAAGGTGCGGTGGCAGCCCCGACTGCGGGAATGCATTTTAGCCGCGAGTTGATGAAACGGATGGAGATTAAGGGGATTGATTTCGCTTATATCACGTTACACGTCGGATTGGGGAACTTCCGGGAGGTGGATGTAGAGGATTTGACGAAACACAAGATGGATTCGGAACAAATCTTCGTGACACCGGAAACGGTGAAAATCGTGAATGACGCAAAAGATGAAAAGCATAAAATTTGTGCCGTGGGTACGACGGTGGTACGTACGTTGGAGAGCTGTGTGACCACGAAAGGACGGTTGACCGAGTTTGAAGGGTGGACGAACAAGTTTATCTTTCCCCCGTATGATTTCAGCGTGCCGGATGCTTTCATTTCCAATTTTCATTTGCCTTATTCAACGTTATTGATGATGGTGGCGGCCTTCGGTGGGTATGAACACGTCATGGAAGCGTATAATCAGGCGGTTAAGGAGAAATATCGTTTTGGTACTTATGGCGATGCCATGCTTATCATTTAAAATATAGAACCTGAGGGTTGAAGACGGTATGCTGAAAGGTATGCCGTTTTTTTGATAAAGGGACAAAGATTTGGAAGCAAAAGAGTTATTAGATTTATTTCAAGATCATCCTGTTGTTCAGAAAATTGCCAATCGGCTGCGTAAGCAGACGAGGACAAAGATAAAGTTGGAGAACGGGATCGGTTCGCTCGTGGCTTTTATTGCGGCCGCTGTGGGACGGGAAATGAAGGGATTACAGCTTTTCGTGTTGAACGACAAGGAGGAGGCTGCTTATTTCTACAATGATTTGTTGACGTTTTATGACGAGGAGAATGTGCGTTTTCTGCCTTCCTCGTTTCGGCGTTCCGGTAATTTTGAAGATAAAGATAACGATTCAATCCTGGTTCGAACAGAGGTGTTGAATGCCTTGACGGCAAAGGAGGTAGGGATGGTGGTCACTTACACGGAGGCGATGGCCGAGAAGGTGGTGAGCAAGAAGATGTTGGCCGATATGTCGATGCCCGTGATCAAGGGTAACAAGCTGTCGATAACGTTTTTGGAGTCGTTGTTGGGAGAGTACGGTTTCGAACGGAATGATTTCGTGTATGAACCCGGGCAGTTTTCTATCCGGGGAAGTATCGTGGATGTCTATTCTTTCGCGGAAGAACGTCCGGTACGAATAGATTTTTTCGGGGACGAGGTGGAAAGTATTCGTTATTTCGATGTAGAGACACAGCTTTCCGAACAGTTGATTGACAAGGTGGTGATCGTGCCCGATTTGAGTGAGTCAACGGATAAGAATGATAACGTGGGATTGACCGAGTTTCTTGGGAAAGAGGCCACATGGTGGATGAAGAATTCCTTGTTGATTCATGACCGCATGAATTCGTTAAAAGAGCTGGATGCCGGGGAGTTCCTAATCACGTCGGATAGTTTGTTCCGGACGATCGAGGGGAACAGTGTGGTGGAGTGGGGACCGGAGTTGTTTTTCCGGGGTGAGGTGATTCGCTTGGAAGCGGAGGTGCAACCGGCCGTGAACAAGCAGTTCGATTTGCTGGCAGAGCATTTGCTAGACAAGCAGATGGATCGCTACACGGTTTATCTTTGTTCTACGAACGATATGCAGCTCCAGCGATTGCGGGATATTTTCTCGGACAAGGGGCATGAGGTGAATTTTGTACCCGTGGAGGGAACAATCCATGAGGGGTTCAGTGATGCCCAGATCAAGGTGTGTATCTACACGGAGCATCAGATTTTCGATCGTTATCAGAAATACCGTTTGAAGACTTCGCAGATTCGGAAAGGGCGGGAGTCCATCACGATCAGCGAGTTGCAGGACCTGCATCCAGGTGATTACGTGGTGCATATAGATCACGGGATCGGGCGTTTCGGCGGGTTGACGAAGATTGATAATGACGGGAAGATTCAGGAGGCCATACGTTTGGTATATAAGAATAATTCCGAATTGTACGTGAGTCTCCATTCATTGCATAAAATTTCCAAGTACAAGGGGAAGGACGGTGAACCGCCAACCGTGAGTAAGTTGGGCGGGGAGGCTTGGAATAAATTAAAGCAGCGAACCAAGTCGAGGGTAAAGGATATTGCCCGGGAGTTAATAGCCCTGTATGCCAAACGCAGGCGGGAGGAGGCTTATGCATTCTCGAAAGATAGTTTCTTGCAGGACGAGATGGAGGCATCCTTTATGTACGAGGAAACGCCGGATCAGATGAAGGCGATCGAGGCGGTGAAAGCGGACATGGAGAGTCCTCACGTGATGGATCGTCTGGTTTGCGGGGACGTGGGATTCGGAAAAACGGAAGTCGCTATTCGTGCGGCATTCAAGGCAGTGGCTGATAGTAAGCAGGTGGCCGTGTTAGTGCCGACGACGGTTTTGGCTTATCAGCATTATAATACTTTCAAGAAACGTCTGGAGGGGATGCCTTGCCGGATCGAGTATATCAGTCGGATGAAAAAGAGTGCCGATATTAAGCGGATTTTGAAAGATTTGGAAGCGGGGAAGGTGGATATTATCATCGGGACGCATCGTTTGACAAGTAATGATATAAAATTTAAGGACCTCGGTTTGCTGGTGATTGATGAGGAGCAGAAGTTTGGGGTGGCGGTGAAGGAGAAGTTGAAACGTTTGAAATTGAACGTGGATACCATTACCATGACGGCGACACCGATCCCGCGGACGCTGCAATTTTCGTTGATGGGGGCGAGGGATATGTCGATTATCCGTACGGCCCCGCCTAATCGTTACCCGATCGTGACGGAGTTACATCGTTTTGACGAGAAAGTGATTAAGGATGCGATTTCTTACGAGGTGAGCCGTGGGGGACAGGTGTTTTTTATTCATAACCGGGTGGATAATATCCGGGATATTCAATATATGATTCATCGTCTGATTCCCGGCATCAAGAGTTGTGTGGGACACGGGCAGATGAGCGGGGAGGAGTTGGAGACGGTGATGCATGATTTCGTGCGGGGAGATTACGACGTGTTGATTGCCACGACGATCGTGGAGTCGGGGTTGGATATTCCTAATGCGAATACTATTATTATTAATCAGGCCCAGAATTACGGGTTGAGTGATTTACACCAGTTGCGGGGACGGGTGGGACGTTCCAACCGGAAGGCTTTTTGTTATTTGCTGGCCCCGCCTTTGGAATTAGTGAATGCGGATGCCCGGAGGCGGTTGAAAGCGATCGAGGATTTCAGCGGCTTGGGGAGTGGGTTCAATATTGCCATGCAGGATTTGGATATTCGTGGGGCCGGGAATATTTTAGGGGGAGAGCAATCCGGTTTTATTGCAGAAGTGGGGTACGAGACCTATCAAAGAATTCTGAACGAGGCGTTAGTGGAATTGAGGGACGAGGAATTCCCCGAATTACAGAAGGAGCATCCGGATGAGCCGATGGCGTTCGCCACGGATTGCGTGATCGACACGGATTTTGCTTTGTTGATTCCCGATACTTACGTGGAGAACGTGAGCGAACGAATCCGCTTGTACCGGGAGTTGGATAATATTGCGAACGAAGAGGCTTTGCAGCGTTTCGAGATAGAGATGAAAGACCGTTTTGGCGAGATTCCGGCTCCGGTTGTCGGGTTGATGGAAGTGGTCCGAATTCGTCAGAGATGTATAGACTTGGGAATCGAGCGGTTGATGGTGAAGAATAACAAGATGATTGTTTATTTTATCAGTGATCAGAATTCGCCATTCTATGCCTCTCCCGTGTTTAGCGAGTTATTGAAATTTATACAGAAACAGGTGATCCCTTGCAAGATCAGCGAAAAGAATGATAAGTTGAGTCTGGTTTTCACGAGTATTGTCGATATTAATCGGGTATCGGAAATTACGCGGGAGATGCGGGACTTTGCTTATGGTAATAATTAAGCTATGAATCTAATTGTTGATATTGGAAATACACGAACCAAGTACGCTGTTTTTGACGAGGGCGATTGGGTGGAGTGTGGATTGGGATTACCGGAAGTATATGATCTGGCGACGACTTACCGAAAAAGCGGGAAGGAAGTAAACTTGATTTTGTCAAGCACGGGAGCTATCTCGGCGGAAGTTCGGGAAAGACTGCGTGAGGTTTCCACTTTCTTTTGTGAAGTGTCGTCGGAAATCCCTTTGCCGATACGCTTGGGATATGATACCCCGAAGACCTTGGGCGTTGACCGGATTGCCGGTTGTGTGGGCGGGGCATTCCTTTTTCCGGGTCGGGAGTTGCTGGTGATTGATTCCGGTACGGCGATTACGTATGATTTTGTCAGTGCGGACGGGGAGTTCCGGGGAGGGAATATTTCTCCGGGGCTGGGTATTCGTTTCCGAGCGCTAAACGAGTTTACTGCGAGTCTTCCGTTGGTGAAGTGTTCCATGGAACACGGGTATGTCGGGAAGAACACGCATGATGCAATTTTGAACGGGGTGATGAATGGTATACTTTTTGAAGTAAGAGGGTATATAGATGAGTTGCTCCGAAATAATCCCCATGCTGCGGTAATTATAACGGGTGGCGGAAGTGAATATCTGAGAAAAACGTTGAAACGGACGGTTTTTTTTGAAGACAAGTTAGTGATCACTGGTTTAAACAGAATTTTAGAATACCAAAAAACGGTTAATTATACATGAAAAATATGTGAAACATTTCCGTTTTAAAGAAATAGTGGTAATTTTGCGATAGTCCTCACGTGGGTGGACTGGCTATGATGAAAAAAAACTTATTCGAACTAACTTAAATAAAAGGGATGACCATGAAAAAGATTGCTGTTATAGCATTTGGGATGTTTCTATTCATTCTACCGACAAAAGCGCAAACGTTGGAGTCTCAGTACGGATTGGATAGTGCGAATACCATTCTGAATGCTTCTCTGTACACGGAATACTGGAAACAGAAAAATTACGAAGAAGCGTTACCCTCTTGGAGATACGTTTTCTTGAACGCACCTGCATTTCAATTAAATACCTATATCCGGGGGGAAGATATTATTGAGTTCATGATCCAGAAGACGAAAAAGAAGGAGTATGTGGATACTTTAATGATGGTTTTCGATCGTCGTCTTCAATATATGGGAAAAAGGAGCCGTGAAGGATATGTTCTTGGGAAAAAAGGTATGGCTCAAGTGAAATATTCCAATGGGGATATTAATATGTTGAAAGCCGGGTTTGATAATTTGATGAGGTCGTATGAATTGGAAGGAGAAGGTACTCCGGCACAGTTGATTCATGCCACTTTTGAAGTGGGGTGTGGATTGGTTCAACAAAATCAGTTATCTCAAGAGGAATTCATTAATTTGTATATGAAATTCTCTGATTTTGCGGACAAACGTTTGGCATCGGGTGAAAAAGGATGTGATAATTTTGCCGTATGTAAATCTGCATTGGATGCCATTTTCTTCGAGTCCGGGTATGCTGATTGTAATACATTGGCCGGTTTGTTGAATCAGAAATACGAGGCGAATAAAGATAGTCTGCCTGTTCTGAAAGATATTTCTTCTATTTTGAGAAGACGTGAATGTACGGATTTACCGTTGTATGCTACGGTTGCCGAGAAGATTTATCAGCAAGAACCGAGTGCCGATGCTGCTTACAGTTTGGCTATGATGTTCTTTTCAAAACAAGATATTGCGAAATTCGAGCAATATTTGAAGGAGGCTATTGATAAATCAGATGATCCGAAAGCTAAAGCAGATTATAATTACAAGCTGGCACAGGTGTATTTGTCAAAGAAGAATTATCCGTCAGCCAAAAAATATGCTTTGGATGCTTTGAAGACAAACCCGAATATGGGTGATGCTTACATCACGATAGGTTTGGCTTACGCGGTAAGTAGCAATGACTATGAAGGAGACGAGTTCGACAAACGTACCGTATTCTGGGCTGCCGTGGATAAGTTTGTGAAAGCGAAACAAGTTGATCCATCAGTAGCAGGAAAGGCTAACGAATATATTGAGCGGTATTCTCCTCACTTCCCGACGAAGGACGAGGCTTTCTTCCGTGATATTACGGCAGGGAAAAGCGTGAAAGTCGGTGGATGGATTAACGAGACAACGACTGCCAGATTTAGAGATTAGATACATGACATTTCTATATCGTGCATTAAAAATAAAAAGCATTACCGTCCTTGCTTTAGGGACGGTAATGCTCTTTTCGTGTAAAACGAATATGAAGGATGTGGATGCGATTGGGAACCGGAACGGTATGCCTGAAATGTCCGGGGAGAACATGGAGTTATTTTATTCCGATTCCGCATTGCTGAAGTATAAAGTAATAACACCCCTTTATAATAAGTATAACCAGGATGACAAGAAATATGATGAATTTCCGAAAGGGATTCATGCGGAGTTGTACGAGAAGGATGGTAGCATGGTCGGTTCCATTACCTCGAAATATGCGAAGAAGTTGGAAGAAGAGATGCTGTGGGAGTTGCGTAACGAGGTGGTCGTGATCAATGCCGAGGGGAAGAAGTTGGAAACCGATCTGATGTACTGGGATATGAAAAAAGAGATCGTTTATTCCGATCGCTATTCCCGGCTCACTTCTGGGGACCAGATTATAGAGGGGAATAAAGGTTTCAAGTCGGATCAATCCTTGAAAAACCCGGTCTTTAACAAGATTACGGGTGTGGTAGAAATTGAAAATAAACCTTAAATGTCAGGATTTGTTGCCATATTGATTTGTTTGGTCCTGTCTGCTTTCTTTTCGGGGATGGAAATTGCTTTTATGGCTTCCAATAAACTCCGAATCGAGATTGATAAATCGAACAAGGGTATCACGCAGAAGTTAATAGATCTTTTTGTTTCCAATTCGGGGATGTATATCACCACGATTCTGGTAGGGAATAACGTGGTGATGGTTATTTACGGTATCTTTATGTCCGATTATCTCGATCCTAGGTTGGAGAGTGTCGGGATTTCGCTGGGATTGCGAATGATTCTTGTGACGTTGATATCGACGTTGATCATGCTGGTGACGGGAGAGTTTTTCCCGAAAGCGGTGTTCCGTTTGAGGCCGAATGTGTTTTTACGGGTATTCGCTATTCCGGTATTTTTGTTTTATATCCTGTTTTTCCCGATCTCGTATTTCTCCGTGTGGTTCGGGGGATTGTTGCTGAGGATATTTACCGGACGCAAACTGACGCATAAAGAGGAAAACCGGGCTTTTGGCAAGATAGATTTAAATAATCTGATAGAAGAGGGTGAGACCGGGGGAGAAGAAAATGAAGACGAACACGATATTAAATTGTTCCGGAATGCGTTGGATTTTTCGGAAGTGAAATTGAGGGAATGTATTGTTCCCCGTCCGGATATTGTGGCCTTATCGATAGATGGCAGTCTGGATGAGTTGAGGGAACTATTTGTGAAAACGGGGTTGTCCCGGATATTGATTTACCGGGATTCGATTGATAACGTGATCGGTTATGTACATTCATCCGCCTTGTTTCATCATCCCGAAACCGTGAAGAAAGCGGTGAGCAAAATATTGATTGTTCCCGAAACCATGTCGGCCTTGAGGTTGTTGAATCTTTTCACGAAGGAACAGAAAAGCGTGGCGGTCGTGGTTGATGAATTTGGAATAACGGCCGGGATGGTTACGATTGAAGATATTATGGAGGAGATATTCGGGGAGATCGAGGATGAGCATGACCGTTTGAATCTGAAAGAAGAACAGGTCGCTCCCGATGAATATATTTTCTCCGGCCGTCTTGAAGTGGATTATCTGAATGAAAAATATGATTTGAATCTTCCGGAGAACGAGGAGTACGAGACTTTGGCCGGGTTGATTCTTTATTACAATGAGGATATTCCGGAAGAGGGGGAACGGATCTCTATTGAGGATATATCTTTTGAAATCGTGAGTGTCAAGAGCGCCCGGATAGAGGAGGTTCGGGTAAAGATATAAAAAGAAAAGGAGCTTTAATTAAGCTCCTTTGTTGTATGTTTTAGCATATCGTCGAAATGCCGGATGTTATCCTCGTGATCCCGGTGGCAGATCATTAGAATATCATTGTTTTCTGCGATAATGCAATTCTCGATCCCTTCAATAATGACTTTCTTGTCTTGGGGAACGTTAATAATACATTCTTTTGTTTCGATTAAGCGGACTTGTTCGCTGTTGGATACATTGTTATTCTCGTCTTTCGGGCTGATTTCATGGAACGAGTGCCACGTGCCGACATCGGACCAACCGAACTCACCTTTCATGACATAGACTTTCGCGGACTTCTCCATGATGCCGAAGTCGATGGAAATATTACGGCATTGTCCGTAGATGTGAGCAATATTTTCGGGAGAATCCGGGTTCTCCACATTTTTATATTCCTGCTCGAACAGTAAATACATATCTTCGAGGTATGTTTTGAACTCTTCGATAATATCTTCTACTTTCCAGATAAATATCCCGGCGTTCCAAAGAAAATCACCCGATTCCAGAAAGACTTTTGCCAGTTCCTTGTCCGGTTTTTCGGTGAACGTTTTAACCTTGGATATGAATTCGGAGAACTTGTTTTTCTTGATCTGGATGTACCCGTAGCCTGTTTCCGGTCGGGTTGGTTTGATACCGATGGTGAGTAATCCGCCGAACTGTTCAACGAAAGAAATCCCTTTCTGAATGTTATCGAGATAGACTGCGTCATTGGTGATAAAATGGTCGGAAGGGACAACTACCATACTCGCATGCGGGTTAACCCGAGCAATCCGGTAGGCCGCATAAGCCACGCATGGGGCGGTGTTCTTGCCGAAAGGTTCTTTCAGAATATTCTCGGAAGGAATTTCCGGGATTTGCTGTTTAGTCAGCTCTTCGTAGGCGGTACCTGTAACAATGAATATATTTTGGGTATCAAAGATTTGATTTGCTCTTTCAAAGGTTTGACGGAGGAAGCTTTTCCCGACATTTAAGATGTCACAAAATTGTTTCGGACAGGCTTTCGTACTCACGGGCCAGAAACGTTTTCCGAGACCGCCGGCCATTATAACGCAATATGAGTTCTTATTCATCTTATTTAGTTATACATTTAAAATTAAATTCATCTTATTGTTGTCGAAATTAGTAATAAATCCGTGAATAATTTCTATTTTTACGATAAAATTTGAGACAGGGTTTACAGGAGGGTATTATTTAAGGAGTTAGTATAGATGAAAGTATTAGATAAGATAGGAGCTTACATATTATTCATGGGGCGAATCTTCACGAAACCTGAGAAGAAGAAAGTTTATTTAAAAGAATTGACTAACGAGTTGGAGAAGTTGGGGTTGAATTCCGTTATGTTGGTGATGATTATTTCTTTCTTTATCGGGGCGGTGTTGACGCTTCAAACGGCTTACAATATGTCGAGTCCCCTGCTACCTCGTTATCTGATTGGTTATTTGACCCGGGAGACGTTATTACTGGAGTTCTCGTCGACGATCGTGAGCTTGATTCTGGCCGGAAAGATTGGGAGTAATATCGCATCCGAGATCGGTAGCATGAAAATCACGGAACAGATCGAGGCGTTGGAGGTGATGGGAGTGAATTCCGTTTCCTATTTGGTGGGGCCGAAGATTGCGGCTGCCTTGGTGGTAAATCCGGTTCTTTATATATTCAGCGTGTTTATCGGTATTATCGGGGGAATCCTTTCGGGATTGGCATCCGGGGTGGTAAACTATGATGATTATATACACGGGTTGCACTTTTCATTCAATCCTTATTACGTGACCTATTCTATTGTCAAAACTTTGTTTTTTGCCGTGATATTTACTTCTATTCCCGCCTTTTACGGGTATAACGTGCAGGGAGGGGCGCTGGAAGTCGGAAAGGCGAGTACGAAAGCCGTGGTGGATAGTAGTATTGCCATCCTGCTTGTGAACTTGATATTAACCAAAATATTATTGTAATGATACGGGCGGAAGGGGTATGTAAGTCATTTGATAAAAAAGAGGTGTTGACGGATATAGATGCCGTTTTCGAACCGGGAAAGGTAAATCTGATTATCGGGAAGAGTGGTTCCGGGAAGACCGTGTTATTGAAGTCGTTGATTGGCTTGCACTCGATTGATAAAGGAAAGATATTCTACAATGACCGGGATATTACCGTGATGAATAACAAACAGATAAAGGAGATCCGGAAGGAGCTGGGAGTGGTTTTTCAAGGCGGGGCATTGTTTGATTCGCTTTCCGTGTTGGAGAACGTGAGGTTCCCGTTAAATCTGTTTTCCTCGATGACGGAAAAGGAGAAAACGGAGCGAGCTATTTTCTGCCTCAACCGGGTGAACCTGAATAACGTGGAAAATCTTTATCCTGCGGAGATCAGTGGAGGGATGAAAAAGCGTGTGGCTATTGCCCGGGCTATAGTTTTACAGCCTAAATACTTGTTTTGTGACGAGCCGAATTCCGGTTTGGACCCTTTGACCTCGATCGTGATTGATAATCTGTTGTCCGAGTTGACACATGAATATGATATGACCACGGTTATAAACACGCATGATATGAACTCGGTTTTCGAGATTGGGGAAAAGGTATTGTTTATCCATGAAGGACACAAAGAATGGGAGGGCAGTAACGAAGAGATCATGTACACGAACAACAAGGCGTTGAACGAATTCCTGTTCTCGTCGAAGTTGAACAGGATGGTGCGGGAGAAACTAGGAAAAAAGAGCGAGGAATAAATACTAAAAGTTTTAGCGATATGAAGCGTATTTTATGGGTGATATTGATTATTGCGGCGATAACGGCTTGTTCGAAGAAGGTCCCGTTGGACAAGGATCAATTCACATCTTTGTTGATTGATATGCACACGACGGATGGAATGTTGTCGGTCGCACGGGGTGATATACGAACCGAAAAAGATAATTATTTATATTATAATGACCTGTTTGAGAAATACGGGATTACACGGGAGGATTTTGATTCTTGCGTAACTTACTATTCCCTGCAATCAACGTTATTCAATAAAATTTATGACGTGGTGATCGATACCTTGAGTCGTCGCCAGACGAAAATCATGCGGGAGTGGAAAGAGTTGACCGTGAATGATACGGTTAATCTGTTCCCGGGGTACACGATGATCGTGGCAGATACCATACGCCCGGATTCTACACAAGCTAAAGTCCGGAAGAAAGATTCTATCGTGTACGAAACACGTGTGGTGAAAGCCGATACGGTTTATTTTGACAAGCGGAATCAATTCGTGCTGGTGAAATTGGATAGCATTGTTCCCGGTATGTACAAATTTACCTCGACGATAAAATTGGAAAAATCCGACCGGGGGAAACGGAATTTCATACAGACTTATTTTCTGTCTGCCGATAATGACACGTTGAAAGTTCCGGATCAGTACGTGGGAGTCGACACGTTGCGCCCTTACAAGAAAGACTGGGAGTTCTACGTGGCGGATTCCAGCTACACGAAGTTATTCATGAAGATTCCCAAGAGTGACCGGGATACGAGGGTGAAAGTGAAGAAGTTGAATGATCGGGAAGGCTGCGTGTACAAAACCGAGATCTTTAAAACGTACGTGGCCCCGAACCGGGAGAAACAATTGAAAAAGGAATACGAACAGAGGAGACAGATGGAGCTTGAAAGGAAATCTGTAAAAAAGAAATAAGATCATATTCTGAATGAGAAAGATTGCGGCTAATTATATTTTGTTACCCGGATTTGAATTCGTGAAGAATGGATATGTTGTTTTGAAGGATGGGAAGGTGGTGGACGTGGTGAATACCGGAGGCGAGATCCGGGAAATTCCTTGTCTCGAATTCTATGGGGGAATGATTGTTGATGATTGTGTCCGACAGCATATCCAGTGGGTACCCGGTGATCCGATTCGAGAGAAAATACTTCAATTATACTGGGAAAATGGAGTGTGTGGGAATGGCCTTGCCCTTATTCAAGGGGTTGATTTTACTCGTTTTATCTGGATGCCGGAATCCCGGATCGTATATTTGCGCTAAGTTAAATACCAAAATAAATGAAGGATGAATAAAATCGTATTGACTGTTACTTTTTTACTGGTTGCTTTTTTCGTTCAGGCGGGACCGCTTTGGATGCGTTATCCGAAGATTTCACCTGATGGAAAGCAAATTGCATTTAGTTATAAGGGGGATATTTATGTTGTCCCCGTGGAAGGTGGCGAGGCTCGCCAGTTGACCACGCATCCGGCGTATGAATCGTATCCCGTGTGGTCTCCGGATGGGAAACAGATTGCGTTCACGAGTGATCGGAATGGTAATTTCGATATTTTCGTGATGTCGGCCCGGGGAGGTGATGCCCGGCAAGTGACGACGAATTCAGCTAGGGAGATACCCTACACGTTTACCCCGGATGGAAAAGAAATTGTCTATGGGGCGCAAATGAGTGATCCCGCTCAGAGTGCTTTATTTCCGGCAGGTTCCATGACCGAATTGTATGCCATTTCGGTAAATGGGGGACGTCCTCGGCAGGTATTGGCAACCCCGGCAGAAGAGATTTGTTTCTTCAAATCGGGTGATGCATTCTTGTACCAAGATAAAAAAGGCGGGGAGAATGAATGGCGTAAACATCATACCTCGTCCATCACACGTGATATTTATCGCTATGATATGAAAAGCGGGAAACATACCCGTCTGATTGATCGGGCGGGGGAAGATCGTTCTCCCGTGTTGTCTCCGGACGAACAAAGGGTATATTTTCTGAGTGAGCGAGAGGGTTCGTTTAACGTGTACTCGTTCCCGGTGGCCGATCCTTCTGCCGTAAAGGCAGAGACCTCTTTCAAGACTCACCCGGTGCGTTTCTTGAGTATCGCGGGTAACGGGCGTTTGTGTTTTGGTTATGATGGTGAAATATACGTGAAAGATGCATCCGGAAGTCCCAAGAAAGTGAAAGTGGATATTATTGGTGACAATGCGAAAGATAATATTGCCTCGTTGCGTTTTACTTCCGGGGCAACTAGTGCGACTGTTTCGCCGGACGGGAAACAGGTGGCCATGATTATCCGGGGAGATGTATTCGTGACTTCTACCGATTACACGACGACAAAACAAGTTACCACGACTCCGGAGGGAGAGAAGTGGTTGAGCTTTGCTCCTGACAACCGGACGATCGCTTACGCCAGCGAGCGGGGAGGAAATTGGAATATCTACACGGCGAAGATTGCCCGTGAGGAAGAGGTGAATTTCCCGAATGCGACTTTAATCGAAGAGGAAGCTGTTCTTCCGGCTTCAACCAAAGAGCGGTTTGCCCCACAATTCTCTCCGGATGGAAAAGAGTTGGCTTTTATCGAGGATCGTACGAAATTGATGGTCGTTGATTTGAAGACGAAGAAAGTGCGGCAGGTGGCGGACGATAAATATCAATATCGCACGGGTGACGGTTTCTCGTATACATGGTCTCCGGACGGGAAATGGTTCGCGATGGAAATCATCGGGAATCGTCACGATCCGTATAGTGATATTGCCATCGTGAGTGCCGATGGGAAAGGGGAAGTTGTAAACCTGACCAATAGCGGCTATTTTGATAGTAATCCCCGGTGGGTGTTGGATGGAAATGCCATCTTGTTTTCCAGTGAGCGTTACGGGATGCGTAACCATGCATCGTGGGGTTCTTTGCAGGATGTGATGATCGTGTTCATGAATCAGGATGCTTACGATAAATTCCGGTTGAACAAGGAAGATTACGAGTTACTGAAAGAGGAGGAGAAACGTATTGCCTCTCTGAAGAATAAAGAACAGAAAGAGGATCAGAAAGATAAAAAAGGTGAGATGAAACCTGCCGTGAAAGAGAAAAAGAATATCGAGGTTGAACTGCAAGGTATCGAGGACCGGGTGATGCGGTTAACGCCGAATTCTTCACAATTGGGAGATGCGATATTAAGTAAGAGTGGCGACAAGCTTTATTACATGGCCTCTTTCGAGGGAGGTATGGATTTGTGGGTGAGCGATCTGCGTTCACGGAGTACCAAGGTGATGCATAAGTTGAACAGCGGCTGGGCGTCTTTGGAGATGGATAAGGACGGGAAAGATTTGTTCCTATTGGGAGGACGTTCTATGCAGAAGATTAGTCTGGGTTCGGAGAGAAGAAATCCGATTGCATATTCTGCCGAAATGAAACTGGATCAGGCTGCCGAGCGGGCGTATATGTTTGATCGGGTACGTCGTCAGGAGGCCAAACGTTTCTACGAGAAGAATATGCATGGTGTGGATTGGGCAAAAATGACTAAGGCTTACGAGAAGTTTTTACCTTATATCAATAATAACTATGATTTCTCCGAGTTGTTGAGCGAATTGCTGGGAGAATTGAACGTGTCACACACCGGATCGGGTTACCGCCCCGGGTCAAGAGGTGAGGCGACTGCCGAACTGGGCCTCTTGTTGAACGTGAACTATGCAAAGGATGGGTTGCTGGTTGACGAGGTGTTGGAGAAAGGACCTTTTGATAATGTCCGTTCGAAGTTGAAAGCCGGAATGATCATCGAGAAAATTGACGGGCAGGCGGTGAAAGTCGGGGAGGATTACTATCCCCTGCTGAGAGGCAAGTCCGGTAAACGTGTATTGTTCTCTATTTATGACCCCACTACCAAGGAACGTTGGGATGAGGTGATCGAGCCGATTTCAAAGGGTACGATGAATGGGTTACTTTACCGGCGGTGGGTAAAACAAAGAGCTGCCGATGTGGACCGTTTGTCGGGAGGACGTTTGGGTTACGTGCATATTTCCAGCATGGACGATCCAAGTTTCCGTTCCGTGTATGCCGATATTCTAGGTAAATATAATGACCGGGAAGGAATTGTGATCGACACTCGTTTCAATGGAGGTGGCCGTTTGCACGAGGATATTGAGATTCTGTTCAGTGGTAAGAAATATTTCACGCAAGTCGTTCGGGGCCGGGAGGCTTGCGATATGCCAAGTCGTAGGTGGAATAAGCCTTCGATTATGGTGACCTGTGAGGCGAACTACTCGAACGCCCACGGAACGCCTTGGGTTTACCAACATCAAGGAATCGGTAAGGTTGTCGGAATGCCTGTGCCGGGAACCATGACGAGCGTGTCTTGGGAGACTTTGCAGGATCCGACGCTGTATTTCGGAATCCCGATCGTCGGTTATCGTTTACCGGACGGT
This sequence comes from Butyricimonas sp. RTP31003st1_G1_RTP31003_210430, assembly GCF_040920905.1. Taxonomy (NCBI): domain Bacteria; kingdom Pseudomonadati; phylum Bacteroidota; class Bacteroidia; order Bacteroidales; family Odoribacteraceae; genus Butyricimonas; species Butyricimonas sp. RTP31003st1_G1_RTP31003_210430. The sequence continues at coordinate 59,456 of NZ_JBCOSQ010000020.1, forward strand.
AGCTATCTGGAGAATAAACAACTGGAACCGGACGTGAAGGTTGCTAACTCTCCGGAGAAGATTATCAAGGGGGAGGACGAGCAATTGGAGACGGCGGTGAAGGAGTTGTTGAAAGAGATTGATTCGAAAAAATAGAAAGCTGAGAGCGACAATCCTACATCGACTACCCCTCCAACTCCCCCTTACACAGGGGGAGAGTTGATTACCAATCGTTTTCCCCTTCTATGTAAGGAAGGGTTAGGGGAGGTAGTTGTGCAGGATTGTTTTTTTCATATTCTTCTTTTTCGGTTTACATGAGGGGGTGAAGTTTCCCGTCTTGCATGATTAATAATATCTTATCTTTATTTAGTTTGGAACGTACGCCCCTGTCAAAATCTCTCAAGTTTCTCAAGTATTGGCTTGTTTGGGATGGAAGGAGTACTTTCTTATTCTCAGGTAGGTAGAGAGTCAGCGTCACTCTTTGAGCCCTCCATTGTCCCGCGAGCTTGATGTAATTATCAAATCGGAGCGTGTCGTTTTTGTAATTCCAGTTAAAATCCATGTTGTCATATACGGGTTTTTCTTCTTGGGTGTAAAATTGTACACGTAATGTCGGGGTCGATCCCTCGGCCGAATATATCCTGATGTCCGGAGTAATCATGTTGCTGGAGGCTAATTGGAACACGTTGTGGTCTATGTAAAGATTCTCAGGTATCTTGTAGCGTTCATTTACAAGCAGGACGAGCGTGTCCTGTTGGCTCAGTTCGAGCGATTCTCCATAGCGGGTGCCATCAATCGACCAGCTTCGACCTTCGCTGATCCCCACGAATATGAGCATAACGAGTCCCAGCATCCAACATGAGAGGGCAGAAAGGGCGATCACCTTGTTATTACTCTTGAAGGAGAACAACAATTTGATCGCCATATAAATGATCATGATAATAGGAATTCCAATCAAGAATGATATAGCGATTTTACCCAAAGTGAAGTTTAAGGGAGTGAACGCGTAAGCGAGTTCCATAAAACCACTTTTCCAAGGATAAAGGTTAGGTAAGAATAATGCCGACAAGAAGGCGAACAGCATGAAGATTCCCCCGACGAAGAAGGCCACGCCGATAATAATGGCCAACACTTTTCCGATGATGGTGAATACTTCGTATAAGCCTTCGCCTACCCGGTTCACGAAAGCGGCACCCTTGCCGTTTTTGATCTCCTGGTACTCGTCTTTTATGGAACGTTCGATGTTGGAGACATTTATATTTTCTCCTTTCATTTCGAGTTTCTGTTTGGTCGTCTTGGCCTTGGGGACGGAAATCCACAAAATGATATACACGATAATGAATATTCCATAGTAGAAAGACAGAAGTACGAAACCTATTCGGATGAGCAAGGGGGATATGCCCCAATACGCGGCTAGGCCCCCGGCCACTCCGCCAAGTACTTTGTTGTCCGGGTTCCGGTATAGTTTTTTTGCCTGTTTCGGGGCGGATTTCCGGGGTTGTTCGTCTTCATCGATGATGTCGTCAGGCGTACCCATCGTGGCGATCACTTGATCCACGTCGTCGAGAGTAATCACCTCGCGGAACTGTCCTTTCAAGTTTTCCGTGAAAAGCTCCCCGATCCGGTTCTCGATGTCATCCATGATCTCGTTGCCGTCTTCTTCTTGCGTGTAATATGTTTTGAGGGTATTGATGTATTCTTGTAGTTTTTCCAAAGCGTCTTCATCGATATGGAAAATCTTACCGCTTAAGTTTATAGTATATGTTTTTTTCATGATATGGGTGTTTAGTTGTTATGGTTTTCTTTAATGCTGTTCACGGCAGAGGTCAATTCATTCCAGGAGTTTTCGAGTTCCTTGAGAAAATCTCGCCCTTGTTCCGTGATGCTGTAATATTTGCGGGGAGGGCCTTGCTGTGACTCTTCCCAGCGGTATGACAATAATCCGGTATTTTTCAACCGGGTTAATAAAGGGTATATCGTCCCTTCGACCACGATCATCTTGGAGGCTTTCAGTTTACTGATAATGTCCGGCACGTAGGCGTCCTGTTGTGCGATGATCAGTAAAATGCAGTATTCCAAGATACCCTTCCTCATTTGAGCTTGTGTGTTTTCAATGTTCATCTCTTGGTTCTTTTGTAATGCCAGACAAAGATATGAATAAAAAATAGTATTATGCAATACATAGTACTATTAATTTTAATATTTTATTCTTTCCATCGGAATAAACGGTCGGGGAGCTTTAAAACGTTTTCGTTGATTTTCCTTGATTGTAAGGCACTAAACTGGATATTAAAGATTAACTTTGCTGTGAATTTAAAAAAGTAAATAACAAAAAATAAAATAGATATGAAGAGAGTTTTATTGATGATACTGGACGGTTGGGGTGTTGGAAAACACGATCATTCGGACGCGATCGGGAGTACTCCGACTCCTAACATCACGGAGTTGACGAGTAATAATCCCCGTGCCTTGTTGTACACGAGCGGGGAGAATGTAGGTTTGCCCGACGGTCAGATGGGAAATTCCGAAGTGGGACACTTGAATATTGGAGCCGGACGGGTGGTTTACCAAGATTTGGTGAAGATTAACCGGGCTTGTCGGGATCATTCCATTGCCCAAAACCCGGAGATCGTGAAGGCGTTTAATTATGCCAAGGAGAACGGGAAACAGGTGCATTTCATGGGACTGGTTTCTAACGGGGGAGTACATAGCTCGCTGGATCACGTGTTCGCCTTGTGCGATTTGTCGAAGGAGTTCGGGATCGAGAAGACTTTCGTTCATTGCTTTATGGACGGTCGGGACACGGACCCGAAGAGTGGAAAGGGTTTTGTCGGTGAGTTGCAGAAACATATGAAACAATCCACGGGTAAGATTGCTTCAGTGATTGGGCGTTATTATGCCATGGACCGGGATTCCCGCTGGGAGCGTATCAAGGAAGCTTATGATTTGTTGGTGAATGGTGTGGGTACTCCGGTGACGGATGCCGAGGCGGGAGTGCAGGCCTCTTATGACGCGGGGGTGACTGACGAGTTCATCAAACCGATCGTTTGCGTGGACGAGGCTGGGAAACCCGTGGGAACGATACAACCGGGTGATATGGTGATCTTCTTTAATTTCCGTAATGATCGGGCCAAAGAGTTGACGATCGTGTTGACGCAAGAGGACAAGCCGGATTTCGGGATGAAGACCATGCCGTTGTATTATTGTACGATGACTCCTTATGATGCTAAATTCAAGGGGTTACATATTTTGTTCGATAAAGAAAACGTGGTGAACACGATCGGGGAATATATTTCCAAGCAAGGATTGAAACAGTTGCGTATTGCCGAGACGGAGAAATATGCTCACGTGACGTTCTTTCTGAACGGGGGGCGGGAAGAGCCTTTCGAGGGAGAGAGCCGTATTCTGGTACCTTCTCCGAAAGTGGCAACCTACGATTTGCAGCCCGAAATGTCTGCCCCTATCGTGACCGAGAAGATCGTGGAGCAATTGAATGAAAAGAGTGTTGATTTTATTTGCTTGAATTACGCGAACGGGGATATGGTGGGACATACCGGGGTGTACGAGGCCATCCAGAAAGCAGTGACTACCGTGGATGAGTGTGTTGGGAAGACCGTGGCTGCCGCACGTGCTAACGGTTACGACGTGTTGATTATTGCCGACCACGGGAATGCCGATAACGCGGTGAACGAGGACGGGACGCCGAACACGGCTCACTCGCTGAATCCCGTGCCTTGTATCTGGGTTACCGATTCTAAGTGCGATCACCTGCGGGACGGGGTGCTGGCTGATGTTGCTCCCACGGTTCTTGCGATTATGGGACTCCCACAGCCTAAGGAAATGACGGGAAAATCGTTATTAGTTTGATATAAAAATGGGGAGGGGCTGTCCCAAAAGTCAATTTTAAACAACTACCCCTACTAACTCCCCCTTACACAGGGGGAGTTGGTGGGGGTAGTTTGTAGATATGGGATAAGACTTTTTGGATACCCTCTTTTTTGTTTGTCGTGTATTTGAGATTTTTGTAATTGGCAGTGAGAAAAAGAAAAGTCTTGTTATTACTTCTTTTTCAATTGTTCTTCCAATAGGGCGACTTTTTCCTGTTCGGCCTTGACTAGCCGTTCATAAAGTTCTACAATTTTGTCTATTGGATTGAAGGAATATTGGCAATTTTGAGAAAAGAAATGTCCGTTCTCGTTATCTGTAAATGTGTTGATATAATTAATAGTTGCCTCTTCGCTCATCGTTTTCAGGGCCTCCGTGGAAACGTGCAATATTTTTGCAATCTTATCAAGCATTTCGTCTTCAATTTGTTCTTTTTGTTCTAATTTTGAAAATGCTTGTTGTGTCATGTTTAATTCGGCCGCAAGGGTTTCTTGTTTAATCCCTAGCATATCGCGAATGCGTTTTATACTGTGTCCATGGTGTGTTTTGCTCATAGGTATCGTCTCTGTACTCATAGTTGTTTTATATTCAGTTATACGGGCAAATATACGAAATAATTGTTTATTATGGGTTGTAAATTACACCATTTCGGGAGTTATTTACAAGGCTTGATTGTCGTTTACCTGTAAATTCTCGGCTTTATTTGCATAGGTGTTATAAATAATGGTATTGAGGAAATGAAAATCTATCAGCGTCAATTGGAAGAATGTTACCGGAAACTGGAACAAGCCGAGCAAATCGGGAAAACGAGGGAATTGCGAGTGAGCTTGGGAAAAGTGATTGATAAGATACAATTAATTAATACAATAGATGATTTGATTCATAAGAAATCGGAAGAAATGAGGCGGTTAGTAGAGGAAGTCTCGGGGGACATTGATGATCTAGCCCGGCGGCATCACATCTTTTGATTCTCCATGATATAAATCCCGCTTCATTTCCCGTTGACGAATTGAATGAAGTATTTGGTTAGATAAACTCTAGATAATTCTCCCGGTTTACGACATGAAACTCCGCGTGAGGGTAGGCTTCTTGGAATGCTTTCGGTATATTTGGCATCTTGTTGCCCCATTTGAATTCTAATGCTGTCAAGCTATTTGCGTGTTCCTCGATCAGGTCTATTTCCTGTTTATCATAGGTGCGCCAGAAATAGAACTCCTTATGCGCCCCTTCGTTAAAGTTTACTTTCCGTCTCTCTCCGATGATATAGTTTTCCCATAATGCTCCGACGTCCTGCCGGATGGCCAGAGGTGAGAACGCCCCGATAATGGCATTACGGATTCCGTTATCGTAGAAATACCATTTCCCGGCTTTTGTTACTTCCTTTCGCAAATTACGAGAATAAGCACCCAGTCGATAAATGACAAAGACCTTCTCCAACAGATCGAGGTACTTCTCGACAGTCGTTTTGCTCATGCCTAACTGCTTGCCTAGTTCTTCGTAGGAAACCTCGCTGCCTAATTGAAAGGCAATCAGGCGTAATAGATCGCGCATTTTACTTGAATTCTTCAGTCCGTCGATAGTCAAAATGTCTTTCAATAGGTATGCCCCGACAATATCTCGCAGGTAATCAGTCTTGCGTTCGAAATTGTCCATTGTTACTACCTCCGGGTAGGAACCGTAAATTAAACGGGATTCAAGGTTTTGACGGGTTTGAAGTGCCGTTTCCGTTTGTGCGATTTCCTGTTGTGAAAAAGGGGTAAGTAGAAATTGTGTGCCACGTCCGACTAATGGTTCTCCTGTTTTGTTGAGTAAGTCGAATGAAGATGATCCGCTTGCCAAAACACTTATACCCGGAATCTCATCGACAATTAGTTTTAAAATATTGCCGATCTGCGGGATGTTTTGTGCCTCGTCAATAGCTAATAGATCGATGCCGGTTAACAAATGTCGATAGTTGGCCACGGTACGTTTTTCCAATAAAGCGAGTGTGTCATAATCTTCGCCGTTGAGCATCATAGTCCGGCCGGGGTAAGTATCTACAATTTTTCGCATCATAACGGTTTTGCCCACTCGGCGGGCCCCGAAAATCAACACGGCTTTGCCGGGTGCGATTCTGTTGGTTATTTTGTCCTGAAGTATTCTCTTTATGGTTTCCATACTGCTTTATTTTACACACAAATATAGGAAATATTTCCCAACTGGCGATTTTTACATTAAAAACGTACTTTCAACTGGCGATTTTTACATTTTGCCATGATGGATTCTACCGGGAGCTACGAGGTTGTTCAACATCTCAAGATCAGTAAATATTGGATCGAGGTTCTTTAATCGGTCGGTCGGTTCTCCATGATATAATTCCGGTAAGGGATCGCGGGTGTATTTCGAGTAGGTTGAAGGGTACTCTCGTTAAATTTTCATGCATGGATCAAGTCAAGATGAAAGACAATTGATCCTCTCCGTCCCGTTGACTTCCCGTTGATTTCCCGTTGACTTCCCATTGACTAATTAACGAGACATCGGCGCAAGTATGCCGGGAATCCCCGTTATCCTTAAGTCATTACACTGAAAACTGATTACTTCTGTCGTCTCCTAGCACTTGTAATGGTGGCGGGAGATTAACGATTCTATCTTTTTTATTGTAACTTTGCGAGATCATTTTCAATTTTGCATTTTCAATTTTCAATTAAAACATGATACAGATAGGGGATACAATTATAAGCTTGGATATTTTCGAGAAGAAATTTTGTTGTGATTTGGCAGTTTGTAAAGGAATTTGCTGCGTGGACGGGGACTCGGGGGCACCATTGGAAGAAGGGGAAGCGGAACAGATCCGGGAAAATTACGAGAAGATTAAACCTTACATGAAACCCGAGGGAATTGCCGCCGTGGAGGAACAGGGCTTTTCCGTGGTTGACATAGAGGGTGACACGGTTACCCCGCTAATCGATGGGCGGGAGTGCGCGTATATTATCGAGGAGAACGGGTGTTCGTGGTGTGCCATTGAAAAAGCGTGGAGCCGGGAAGAGAGTTCTTTCCGTAAACCTATATCTTGCCACATGTACCCGATCCGGGTGAAACAATACCAGAATTACGAGGCGATGAATTATGACCAGTGGACGATTTGTGCTTGCGCCCGCTTAAAGGGTGAGCAAGAGGGGATTCCGGTGTACGTGTTTTTGAAAGATGCTCTCATTCGCAAATACGGGGAGGAGTGGTACGAGCAATTATGCTACGCCGCACGGGAGATCGAGACGGGAAAAATCAAGTTTGGACGCTAATTTTTTTGGAACTTTTCTTTGCGGAAAAAGAAAGTTATTCTATCTTTGCAGCGCAAAAGCAAAATGGTGGATGTAGCTCAGTCGGTTAGAGCGTCGGATTGTGGTTCCGAAGGTCGTCGGTTCGAGACCGATCTTCCACCCACGGAAACGGAGAATTGAAATTCAGTTCTCCGTTTTTTTATTTCTTCCCGGTTGGGAAGAATGGAAATTCGGATGAAAATCAAGTGGTCTCTTGTAATATAACACGGTGAAATCGAATTCCTAGAAGGAGTTGTTATATCTTCTTTGAATAAAGGGTATATTCATGGTAATATTTCGGTAAAATTTTCAACTGTACTTGAAAATTCTTGTGTTTGTAGGAAAATATTCGGTTATGATTGAATATATATTCCTATGCTGTTTTTTTGCAAGGACGAGAATTATGTCTATTTTTACACAATCGTTGACGAAACGGTGTAATTGAATATAAATCATTAATAATTAGAATAAATTACATGGCAACAGAGAAATTTTTGTGGAGACACATAGGGCCGCGTCCGGAGGATATTGAAAATATGCTCAAAGTGGTTGGTGTTAGTTCACTTGACGAGTTGATCGAGCAAACCGTGCCGGAGTCTATCCGTTTGAAAAAAACGTTGGATTTGCCGGCTCCTCTTACCGAGTTCGAGTTTATTTCTCGGATGAAGGCGGTAGCTTCAAAAAATAAATTATACAGAACCTTTATCGGTCAAGGATATTATGACACGATTACCCCTGCCGTGATCCAACGGAATATTTTGGAGAACCCGGCTTGGTACACGTCATACACTCCCTATCAGGCTGAAGTTTCACAAGGTCGTTTGGAGGCTTTACTGAATTTCCAGACGATGGTGGTGGAACTTACCGGGATGGAAATTTCTAACTGTTCGCTGCTTGACGAGGCGACGGCTGCCGCCGAGGCCATGACGATGATGTACGGCCTGCGCGGCAAAGAGATGAAAAAAGCGGGTGCCAACAAATTGTTTGTTGATAACCAGATTTTCCCGCAGACGAAGGACGTGTTAATCACCCGTTCTGCCCCGCAAGGAATCGAGTTGGTTTATGGTGATTACGACACGTTTGAATTTACCCCGGATGTATTCGGTGCTATTATCCAGTACCCGGCTGCTAACGGAGAGGTTCGTGATTACAAGGCTTTTGCTGATCGTGTACACGCGAACGGTGCATTGTTGTCGGTTGTGGCTGATATGATGAGCCTCGTGTTGCTGACTCCTCCGGGAGAATGGGGTGCTGACGTGGTTGTGGGAACAACGCAACGTTTCGGTATCCCGATGTCTTACGGTGGACCCCATGCTGCTTACATGGCAACGAGAGAGGAGTACAAACGTAACATCGTGGGACGTATTATCGGAGTGACGATTGATGCACAGGGAAATCATGCATTGCGTTTGGCTTTGCAAACCCGTGAACAACATATCAAACGGGAGAAAGCTTCTTCCAATATCTGTACTGCCAAGGCTTTGAATGCCACGATGGCCGGATTCTATGCCGCTTATCATGGTCGGGAAGGATTGGAAAGAATTGCCCGTCACATTCATTCTGCAGCCGTGATTTTGGCCGAGGAAATCCAAAAATTAGGTTACAAGCTAAAAGTGGATAAATTCTTTGACACGTTGCGTTTCGAGTTGCCGGAGGGAGTTTCCCAGGCTGCCGTTCGTGACGCTGCCTTGGAACAGGAAATCAACTTGTTCTATTGCAACTGCGGTTGCGGTAAAGTAGTTGGTTTGTCAACTGACGAGAAGATCAACGAGAAAGAAATTAACACGTTAATCGGTATTTTCGCCAAGGCTGCCGGAAAGACTGCCGATCACGTGGAATTCCTTGACGATCGCACGGTGCTTGACCCGACGATGTTGCGTGACGACGAGATTCTGCAACAATCCGTGTTCAACATCTATCACTCCGAGACCGGAATGATGCGTTACATGAAGAATCTGGAAAGAAGAGATATTTCTTTGGCTACTTCCATGATTTCTTTGGGATCTTGTACGATGAAATTGAATGCTGCTGTTGAGATGTTGCCGATCACGTGGCCGGAATTGGGTGCTATCCACCCGTTTGCCCCGATGTCTCAGGCGGAAGGTTATCAGCAAATGATCCGGGAAACCGAAGAAATGCTGTGCAAGGTGACCGGATTTGCCGGATGCAGTTTGATGCCGAATTCCGGTGCTGCCGGAGAGTATTCCGCTTTGATGGTGATCCGTCAATATCATATTTCTCGCGGAGAGGGTCATCGTAACGTGATCTTGATCCCGGCCTCAGCTCATGGTACGAATCCGGCTTCCAGTACGATGGCAGGTTTCAAGATTCTTGTTACCGCTACTGACCCGGAGGGAAATATCGACGTGGAAGACTTCCGTAAGAAAGCTATCGAGAACCGGGATAACTTGATCGGAGCGATGATCACCTATCCATCAACTCACGGTATTTTCGAGGAATCAATCAAGGAATTGTGCAAGATCGTTCACGAGAATGGCGGGCAAGTATTCATGGATGGAGCCAACATGAACGGGCAGTGTGGTTTGACCAGCCCGGGAGAGATTGGTGCTGACGCTTGTCACTTGAATTTGCACAAGACGTTTGCTATGCCTCACGGTGGTGGTGGTCCCGGTGTCGGCCCGATCTGCGTGGCGTCTCACTTGGTGAAATTCTTACCGTCACACACGATGGTGAAGACCGGAGGCGAGGAAGGTATTCACGCCGTGGCTGCCGCTCCTTACGGTTCTGTTGGAATGTTACCTGTAACTTACGGTTACTTGTTAATGTTAGGTGGCGAAGGTTTGGCTATGGTGACCAAGATGGCGATTTTGAACGCGAACTATCTGGCTTCATCTTTCGAGAAATTAGGATTCAAGATTCTGTTCAAGGGATCGAAAGGTCGTGTAGGTCACGAGATGATCTGGGATTGCAACATGTTCAATAAAGAATACGGAATTTCTGAGTTGGATATTGCCAAACGTTTGATGGACTTCGGTTTCCACGCTCCTACCTTGTCATTCCCCGTTCACGGGACCTTGATGGTTGAGCCGACGGAGAGCGAGCCGAAAGAAGAGTTGGATCGTTTCATCGAGGCGTTGAAGACTATCCGCGAGGAAATGATCGAGGTGGGTGAAGGTAAAGCCGACAAGACGGACAACGTTTTGAAGAATGCACCTCACACGCATAAAGTGTTGACGGCTGACGAGTGGTCTCACGCTTACCCGCGTAGCAAGGCGGCTTACCCGCTTGCATGGGTGGCTGAGAACAAATTCTGGCCGCAAGTAGGTCGTGTGGATGATGGTTATGGTGATCGTAACCTGATGTGTACCTGCGATCCGCTTGAGTCATACACGGACGAGAAATAAATTCTTTTAAATTATAGGGAAAGCGTTTCATGTTGAGGTTGAAACGCTTTCCTCTTCTTATTTTCCATGGAGGAAAGCATGTTAGATCAAGATGTTTTGTTGGATTTGTTGGCACGTAAGGATAACCGGGCTTATCAATATTTGTATCAATGCTACTACGTGGCATTGAAGGCTTTGGCAAATTATTACGTGAAGGATAATGACGTGGCGGAAGATCTGGTGCAGGATGTGTTTATTTCTTTGTTGGAAAGTGACTACAAGTTCAAGACGGAGAATGACATCAAGTATTTTTTATACAGTTCTCTGAAAAATAGATGTATTAGTCATTCCAGAAAACAGAAAGTCCGGGATAAATATTACCGGGATGTTGTGTCCTCGCAGAATGAAGAGGAACATTTTTGGGATAAGGTGTTGGAAGAGGATGTTTATGCCCGGTTGATGGCAGCTATCGAGACTCTACCGCCTCAATGTAAATTAGTAATGATGATGACCCTAGATGGGTTGAAAGCGTCGGAGATTGCCGAACGTTTGCATATTTCCGTGGATACCGTGAAGGATCATAAAAGTAACGGGAAGAAAAAATTGACCGCCCAGTTGAAAGATGCAGAGTTGCTCTGTTTGATCGGGTTCCTTTGGTTGTAATACTCGTCACGGAAGTGCTATTTTTTCAGGTGTAAAAAAAATTTTTTAGGAGACACCCCCCTTTGGGGAGGTTGTGCGTTTTATTTATAGAACTGGGAATGAAATAGGTTTAAACGTTCCTTTATTAAGAGCATAAAGGTGGTTTAATAACGAGAAATCTATTAAATCATTTTGATTGGAAAACGCTGATTACAAACGCCTTAAGAAAAAGCAAAATTCCAACGTAAAAAGGGAAATCTAAATATTTAAAATATCAATAACGGAACGTTTAATGCGATTTTATAAATTGTATACTGATGAACGATAAAGAAATGTTATTCAAAATATCCTTGTTGATTTCCAAGAGTTTATCTGGGAATATCACGAAAGAGGAACAAGCCGAATTAGATTCGTGGCGGGAAGAATCCGAATATAACAAGAAGTTGTTCGAGCAAATTTGTTCGGAGGCGGTAATGCGTGAAAAACTTGCTCAATATAAGAGTGCGAACGTGCAGACTGCGTTTGATACCTTTGTTAAAAGGAGAGAGAAACTACATTCTCGTCAGCGCTGGATAGGAAAGTTATCCCGTTACGCGGCTATTTTTATCGTACCCGTGTTGGCCGTGGTGTTTTATTATAGCCAGAGAGAGAACGTTGAAATAACTGAAGAACCACAATCCAAGAGTGGGGTGGTTACGGTTCAGAGAAATTTGCCGGTGTTGACGCTTTCTAACGGGAAAGAAATGGTCTTGTATAATCAGGAGTTGTTGTTGGAAGAAGAGAACGGGGTGAGAATTTCAGTGAATGAAGAGGGGCGTATGCAATATGACCGGGCGGATTCCGTGGGAACGGAAATGGTGTATAACACTTTGACAACGCCTTCACAATGTGATTTTACGTTCACTTTGGCAGATGGAACAAAGGTGTGGATGAATGCTAAATCTTCTTTACGCTATCCGGTTGCTTTTCAGGGAAAAGAACGGGTGGTTTATGCGGAGGGAGAGATATATCTGGAAGTGGCCCGGGATGAGAAACATCCGTTTTTCGTGATGCTTAACGGGATGAAGGTGGAGGTGCTGGGAACTTCTTTTAACGTGAATTCCTACGCGGATGAGAATTACACGGAGGTGACACTGGTGGAAGGACACGTGGCGGCTTACGTGGACGACAAGAGCTACGATCTATTACCAAGCCGACAATTACGCTGGGATAAGGAGAATGAATCCGTGGATGTAAGAACCGTGAATGTTAATGATTATATCGCTTGGAAGAAAGGGCAATATGTATTTAAGGGGCGGTCTTTGGAAGAGGTTGCTAAAGTATTGGAGCGTTGGTACGACGTGGAGATCATTTTTGAGAATGAAAAAAGTAAGGAGACGGTTTACACCGGGGTAATTAATAAAGAGGAGAATTTTGATGCTTTTGTCTTACGATTGAGAGAGACGTCATCTCTATCGTGTCGGATGGAAAGTAATAGATTATATGTCAAGTAATTTTAATCGTAAAGAAAAATTGTATGAAAAGAATTTTAGTATTAGGATGTTTGTTGATGTCATTTGTCGGGCTTTTCGGGCAAAATGAAACCTCAAAAGAGACGAAAGATTGTACGATTCAAGGAGTGCTAGATGGTGTTTATAAAGGAACGAAGGTTTATTTGGTGGAGGAAGAGGAGATTAATGGTGCGTCCAAGGTGATTGATAGTTGTGATGTCAAGGATAATCGTTATACGTTTGTTATAAAGAATGTGACTGTTCCACGGATGTATTTTGTGAAAAGTGGCGATCCGAACAGTTTGAGCCCGATCACTCCGGTTTGGGTAGAGCCGGGAAATGTGAAAGTTCGAGCTAATTCTGAGTTTTTTGTGAATTGTACAGTCACGGGAACGGCTAATAACGAGATTTTTAGTGCTTACAATGCAGAGATGAAACATTTTGTGGATAGTATGCTGCGTTCGGCTAATATTGATCGGTTGTTGAATAGAAATCAATCACAGGCAGATCAGGAAAGAGATTTTAAAGCTCGTACGGCTCAACATAATAACAGGTCTTTGTGTTTGCAGGAAGAATTAGTTCGCAGGTATTATGATCAGGCAATAGCCCCGTTTATGATTTTCTGGGAGATGAAAGCGAACGTTACTCTTGACCAGTTAAAAGAATTACGTGCAGTGGTTTCCCCGAGTCTGAACGGACATCCTTACACGAAACAATTGGATGAATATATTCGTTTAGCTGAATTTAAGGTAGGGAGCGATATGCCGGATTTCGAATTACCGGATAAGGATGGAAAATCGTTTAAATTGAGTAGTTTGAGAGGTAAGTACGTGTTAGTCGATTTTTGGGCTTCTTGGTGTGGTCCGTGTATGCGGGAAATGCCTAACGTGGTGAAACTGTACAAAGAATGTAAAGGGAAGAATTTTGAGATCGTGGGTGTTTCTTTGGACCAGAAGCGTGATGCATGGTTGAATGCCGTGGAGAAGAACAAGATGAAGTGGATTCAAGTGAGTGACTTGAAGTCTTGGGCAACCCTTCCCGTGAAATTGTGTAATGTTTCGGCTGTACCTTATACCGTTTTGATCGATCCTCAAGGTAAAGTGATCGCCTTGGATTTGAGGGGGGAGGAGTTAATTAATAAGGTGAAGGAAGTTTTGAACAAGAAATAACAGGAATACATGAAACATATATTTTTGATTATAGGATTAGTAAGTGTTCTTACTTTTCCGGCGGAGGCCAAAGGACGCCCTACCGTGATCAGCGCGGAGATTTACGGGTATGTACGGGATCAGGTGTATTTTGATTTCCTAGAGAAAGAGGGGATTAATATGGAATTCCCGTATAAGGAGGGACAGGTGATCGAGTTTACCGTGGATTTGGACGATGTGACCACGTTGGTGTTGAATACATTTATCGAGATGTATTTACAGCCGGGGGATTCTATCCATGTGAAACTGACTTACGATGGAAAACGTTACGAGTCGGTGGAGTTCTCCGGAACCCCGGCAGCGGTCGCTATCTGTTCCGCGATAAATAAAAAGGAGATGTTACAGCGGGAACGTCGTTATAAAACTAATATCCCGGCCATGTTGGTGACTCAAACTGACGCGAAGAAGTTTCACGCGGCAACGGTGCAGGAAGTGAAAGATGAGGAGAAGATTATAAGTGAGGTGAAAGATCAAATTGATCCCCGGGTGTATAATATGGCGATGGCGCAAATTGAAGGAACCTTGTTGACGAATCTGATTACCTATCCTTACGCGAGTGCAGATTTTCACAAGAAAAAATTGGAGGATTGTCTGGCCGAGGATTATTGGACGGCTTTGGATGATTACAAGCTCCGGACGGATGAGGCGTCATTGAGAAATCGGGTGTATATGGCTTTTCTCTTACCTTACAAAGATTATATGCGTCGCAAAGAGGCTCATGATCAAGAGAAGGATTATCAGCCGTTGACTTCCTTGGAGGAACAATATAAGGATGTGGCTGCTTTTTACAAGGGGTCTTTACAGGATGCTGCATTATTCGTACTCCTGTACAATTCAATCACATCCAATGGAGATTTTAACGTGATCGAGAAACTGGTAAAAGATTATTTGAAAAAGTATAATAAGAATAAGGAATACAAGAAGATTTTGAATCAAGTGATGCAGTAAATTAAAAAGGGGAAATGTATTGCAGTACATTTTCCCCACTCTGAATTTTAATTTAATTTCTCTAAATTAAAAGCAATACAAAATTATGCAAAAAAAGAAGTGTCTATGTAGAGATTTAATCATTAAATCGATTTGTTGTGTTTTTTTATATGCTTTGCTGCCAATTTCGTCTGTTTTGGGGCAGGAACAGGATTATAAAAAAACGAGAGTAACGCTGAATGTGAAGGATATGAAATTGAACGACGTGCTTGATACGCTGGCATCAGTGGCTAAAGTACGATTCTTTTATAATCATTCGCAAATAGATGTTAATAGGAAAGTGTCCTTTGATGTGAAGGATCGAGAACTGGATTACGTGTTGATGCTTGCTTTGGGAGATCAACCGGTGTCCGTGGAGTACCAGATGAATCGTGTCGTGGTTTTGAAGTATCAAAAACCGACACAAGGAGTAACTATTTATAGAATTAACGGAACTGTTATTGATGCATCCACGAAAGAGCCTCTTCCCGGTGCGAGTATTATCCTGAAAGAGAATAAGGGGATGGGAGTGGTGACGGATTTTGACGGGAAATTTTTTATCGAGGTTCCTCAGGGAACATCTGCCTTGTTGATTTCATTCGTTGGCTACGAGGAAGAAACGATTACGGTGACCGGGGATATGAAAGATTTGGAGATCAAGTTGACGGCGAAAACCACGGAGATCGAAGACGTGGTGGTGACGGGTATGGCACCTCGTAAGGTGGAAAGTTTCTCGGGTGGTTATGTTTCCGTGAAAGGGAGCGAGTTGAAGAAGATAAGCCCGAATAATCTGTTGAAGGCTTTACAGGTTTTTGATCCGAGTTTTCGTATCGTGGAAAATAATAATGCCGGTTCGAATCCGAATGCCATGCCGGAATTCCGCTTGCGGGGTGACGTGCAGCTAGGAAACGGCGGGGTGGATGCTAATAGCATGGAGATGATGATGGGAGATTATTCTCAACGCCCGAATATGCCGCTTTTCGTGTTGGATGGATTTGAAACCACCTTACAACGGATTGTAGACTTGGACCCGGAACGTGTGGAATCCATTACTATTTTGAAGGATGCTGCTGCAACGGCAATTTACGGTTCGAAAGCCTCTAACGGGGTGCTTGTCGTGGAGACAAAGAAACCCCTTCCGGGAGCGTTGAATATTTCATATAGTATGAATATGGGTATTTCTGTTCCTGATTTGTCGGATTATAATTTGATGGATGCGGAAGAGAAGTTGGAATACGAACGGATGGCCGGGGTATTCAGCACGACGAGCCAGTTGAATTATTACAATAAATATAAAGAAGAAATTTTAAGAGGGGTTGACACGTACTGGTTGTCAGAGCCCTTGCGGACGGCCGTCACTCACCGCCACACGTTGACAATGGAAGGTGGAGATGAGGCGTTAAGATATAACTTGGGAATAAATTATTCAAGAGAACCGGGAGTGATGAAGGAATCCGGACGTAACAGCATGGGTTTGAATCTATCTCTTCAATACCGTCGGAAAAAATGGAATATCCAGAATCAATTGAGCCTGACGAACGTGAGAGGGGATAATTCTCCTTACGGTTCTTTCAGTCAATACACAAAATTAAACCCGTATTACCGGAAAACGGACGAGAACGGACGTTATACCAGTCTTTTGGACCAGAAGAAGTTACCGGGCGAAGGGGGAGGAACGGTGAATATCGTGAACCCGTTGTATAATTTGTTGTGGAAATATAAGGATTTCACGGAGAATTTTAGTGTCGTGGATAACTTTAATATCGAGTGCGCGATTCTGGAAAATCTCCGGGTGTCAGCGGGAGCGTCCATCACGAAAGGTACTTCCCGGATGGAGGTCTTCAAATCCATGAATCATACGGATTTCTTGGGAGAGACGGATTTGACCAGAAAAGGGTCATACAACAAGAGTACAGGGGATAATGTTTCTTGGAGCGTGAATGCTTCTGTAAGTTATAACTACACGAAGGATAAGCATTTGTTAAGTGTGTTCGGACGTTGGAACGTGGATGAGAACAAGAGTAATAGTGTAAACTTGTCGGCTATGGGTTTCCCGAATGATAATATGGATGACTTTTTGTTTGCTTACGAGATGGAAGACCGGGTGAGCGGGTCGGAATCTACTTCCCGGACGGTCGGAATTATCGGACAGCTTAGTTATATGTATGATATGCGTTTCTCGGTAGACTTTAGTATTCGTGGGGATCTTTCCTCGCAATTCGGGTCGAACACGGGCATGGCTCCTTTCTGGGCAGCCGGGGCTCGTTGGAATGTACACCGGGAAAAATGGTTGCAAAATACTTTCATCTCAAACTTGGTGTTACGCGGATCATACGGTATCACGGGATCACAAAGTTATTCCCCTTATCAGGCGAAAGAGACTTACACGTATGATGATTTGTTGTTCCCCTATCCCTCTTCGGATATATTGGGAGCGCAGTTGAAAGGTATGGGTAACCCGGATTTGGGATGGTCCACGACGAAGAATCGTAGTTTGGCGATAGAAGTCGGACTATGGAATAGTCGGGTAAATGCATCCTTCTCGTATTACAATAATTACACGGATGAGTTGCTGTTGGATTATAATATGGCTCCTTCTACCGGATTTGCGAGCAAAACCATGAATGTGGGAGCTGTTGAAAACGAGGGATATGATATTTCGTTAAGCGTGATGCCTATTCAGGACTACGAAAGACAGATTCAATGGAGTATTTCAATGAACGGTTCGCATAATCGTAACGTGATCAAGAAGATTTCGAACGAGATGAAGGCTATGAACCAGACAAATTTGGAGAAAAAGAACGGGAGTCCGGAGGCTATTTACGAGGAAGGGAAATCCACCACCCAGTTGTTCGTGGTTCCTTCTTTGGGAATTGACCCGGCCACGGGGCAAGAAGTGTTCTTAACCCGCAACGGGGAGAAAACCTATATCTGGGATCCGCTGGATAAAGTGGCAATCGGTGACACGGAACCGAAATTGAGAGGTTCTATTTCTTCCGCATTTACGTATAAGAATTGGAGTGTTTCTCTGGCTTGTTCGTACGAGTTGGGAGCATGGTGGTATAACCAGACACTGGTAGATAAAATAGAAAATTCAAGTGCTGCTTATAACTTGGATCGCCGGGCGTTATCACACCGTTGGAGCGAGAATAACCGAAATGCCCGTTATAAAGCGATAACGATGACGAACCAAGATACGGGAATGAGTAGCCGTTTCGCTCAGAAACGGAATGAATTGTCGTTTACGTCTTTGGCAATCGGTTATCGTTTTGACCCGAAGAATTTTAAATTCTTGCAAGCGTGCCGGATTGCCAGTATGTCGCTGAACGCCACGATGGAGGAATTAGGTCGAATTTCATCGATCAGAACAGAAAGGGGATTAGATTACCCGTTTGCCAGAACGTTCAACGTGTCGTTGTCGGTATTGTTTAATTAAAATGAGGAGGAGTACGAGATGAAAAACTTATTATTATCAGCAATTTGCATCGTTTCGTTGTTCTTGTCTTCCTGTCAGAATTGGATTGATGTGAATCCGAAAACGGATATTGAGGCCGAAGAGTTCTTTACTTCAGAGGACGGGTTCAAGAGTGCGTTGACCGGATTGTATAGCATGATGGTGCTGGAAAAGTCATACGGAAGACAGATGACGTTTGATTTCGTGGAGAAATTGGTTCAACGATATGACAATTATGCGGCAGGAACCGTGACGGATGAGGAACGGGCTGCTATCTATAAATATGGTGAAACGACAAGTTCTAAAAATGCGATTGCCGAGATCTGGTTGAAGTTATATAACGAGATTGCGAATATCAATAATTTTCTGCAATACCTTGAGTCAAACGGGGATGTGATCGTGACGGAGGGGTATCGTGATCTGATGAAAGGGGAGGCTCTTGGCTTACGTGCATTCCATTATTTTGACCTGTTGCGTTTGTGGGGACCTATTTATACCCAGGATTCGACAAAAGCATGTATTCCTTACCGGGAGCAATTTAATTCGGAAAGCGCACCCTTGATGGCAGCTAACGAGGTGATGAAACGTATTGTTGCCGATTTGAAAGCTGCCGAGGAATTGTTGAAGAATGATCCGATGAATTATGAGAATGTTGCAGACGAGCCTTTCATCGGTTATCGCAAGCATCGTATGAACAAGTATGCCGTTAAGGCTATGTTGGCCCGCGTATATTTGTACATGGGAAATAAGACGCAGGCAGCGAATTATGCCCGGGAGGTAATTAATGATTCCGGGTTGCGGCTTGTACGTGATAACCGGGAAGACGTGTCTTCGTACGGGGAGACTATTTTCGGACTTTCCATGTATAATATGGAAGAAAAGTTAGCGGCTTATTGGAAAGATGCCACGACTTTCGACACGCAGTACTATATTTCTCGAACCAATATTTCATCCGTGTTTGAAACCAATTCGGGCATCGGGTTGAATGATATGCGTTATCGTTCGAATTATGGCTTTATTCATACTTCTGCCAATCTTTTTCTTTGTCGCAAATATTTAGGTGCCAGCGGAATGTATGGAGAGAAAATCCCGTTGATCCGTTTGGCTGAGATGTACTATATACTGGCAGAATCGGTTGCTTTGTCTGAATGTGGACAATATATTAACGCGGTGAAGAACGCCAGGGGTATTTCCAGGGCATACGACGTTGGCACGGGTGTGACTGAAGAACAACGTTTGGAGGAATTGAACAAGGAGTATCAAAAGGAATTTTTTGCAGAAGGGCAGTATTTCTACTTCTTGAAAAGACATAACATGAAAACCTTCTACCGTTGTCCCGTGGAGAATTTTTCAGCTTACGTGCTTCCGGTTCCGGATGACGAAAAAACGTATGGTGAGGCTGAGTAATCATTTAAACGCAAAGTATAGAATATGAGAAATATATATGTTATTATAAGTGTTTTGTTATTCTCTTTAGCGGCGTGTCAGGAAAAGGAGATTCTCGGCTACTCGATAGAACGGGATGGTTTGCAGTTCGATTATGACACGAATGAAATGAGAGTGACGGTTGATTTTATGCAGGAGTATAGAATTGATACGGTATGGTATTCCGGAGTCCCGGGTGAGGGATATTATTACACGTCAAGATGGTATACCG
>NZ_JBCOSQ010000021.1:0-76198 GCF_040920905.1 Butyricimonas sp. RTP31003st1_G1_RTP31003_210430
TAACGAGACACGTGGTGACGTGAGTAACGGTTTTCGTGGTCGTCGAGTATGTCATGGCGGTAAGGTCTTCGAACTTCAAACCGGGTGTAATTTCTCCCACGTTTCTATACGACTCCACGAGAGGGATTGTACCCCAAAAAGTCGAACACGAACTTTTCAAGGGTACAACATTTTGAACTTCTTTTCTATCGTCTATCGTTAATACAAGAAATACTATTCCCAAGACATCGTATCTACAGCAACTCGTTCTTTAATAATCTTCGTATTCAAATAAAGAAAGATAAGGCGAGGATTGGATTCACGTGCCACGAGACTCAACGTATCGGGACTTAAAAGATCGATCTTTTCCTTCGTCTCGTAAACCTCTTTTTTCCCATCTTCCTCAAGGCTAAAACCTTTTATCAATAAATAACCATCTTGAATACTCCATGTTTTCAGATCCAACGAAGGAATATTAATCGCTTCACATACTCCCCCTTTTTTGAAATGAAAACCTTTCAGCTCTCCTGTCGACTCGTAAGTATAAGGATTACACCATTCCCCAACAATTTTCTTTTCCATCTCTTTTTGCGGATCACTGCCACAAGCTAAACATAACAAGATTAAACCTATACAAAACAAATTTTTCATACTATTCTAAATTAAAATTACTATTTCAAAAATCATTTTACCAAATCATACTTTTGATCTATTCCACGCTCGTTAGCGTGAATCCCTTCCCTCATCCATCGGGGTTCGGGATCTCCTTTTAAATAATGATCAAAGAATTGTTGTAAA
Organism: Butyricimonas sp. RTP31003st1_G1_RTP31003_210430; assembly: GCF_040920905.1. Taxonomy (NCBI): domain Bacteria; kingdom Pseudomonadati; phylum Bacteroidota; class Bacteroidia; order Bacteroidales; family Odoribacteraceae; genus Butyricimonas; species Butyricimonas sp. RTP31003st1_G1_RTP31003_210430. The sequence continues at coordinate 778 of NZ_JBCOSQ010000021.1, forward strand.
CGAATTGTCCAATCCACCTCTGCAGCTTTGTTGAATAAGAAATGGCGTTCTCCCTTATAATTTAGCAACCAAGCAGGCTTCTGTAAACGTCGCATGGCAAGGAATAAATTCAATCCTTCAGCATAGGGGACAGCCTCATCCCCGTCACAATGAAAAATCAATAATGGAGTCTGTATCTTATCCGCATTCAAAATGGGCGAGTGACGAAGATACATTTCTTTGTCCTCCCACAAAGATTTACCCAAACGGCTTTGCGTTTCCTCATACATGAACATTCGAGGCATCCCGCTTCCCGTACGAATTCCTGTATAGGCAGAAACCATGCTGGACACGGCTGCCCCCGGACTGGCACAGGCAAACATATTTGTACGAGTCACCAAGTAAGCCACTTGATAACCGGACCAACTATGCCCTTGTATCCCGATTCTATCCTTATCAGCTATTCCCCGGTCAATAAGCATTTCAGTGCCACTAACGACAGCATTATAGCTACTCTCACCCGGAGCGCCCACTGTAAAATGGATATCCGGCATGAATACCACATAACCATTGCTCACGTAAGAAATCACGTTAAGCATACCACTACACCAAAACGGTACGATATAGTTATGCAAAGTCTCCGTGTGTGTTTCGTAAAAATTCACGATAACCGGATAACGTTTCGATGGGTCGTAATCCTCCGGCAAATATAGTAGTCCCCGATTTCTTTTTCCTTCGAAGTTTGTCCATTCGACCAACTTCACCGATCCCCAAAAATAATTCTCCTGTTGCGGATTAGTATTTGTTATCTTTACCGGGCGAGTAAATGCCAAATCACTCCACCACAAATCCCGAAATTCCGTGTACCCCTGCCGAGTAAATATACAGTATTTCTGATTTTCTGATTTTTGATTCACCGTGACTGAATAAGGACCTTCCATCAATTTTTTCAATTTCCCATTAGACTGGAAGTGATAAATTCCTTCATCCCGATTTTCTAAATTCACGGAAGTCATCAGAAATCCATTTTCGAAATCAATAATTTTATCCCCATAATCATCTTTTAACCAACGGAATTGCCGATTTGTAGCCCTTCCATAACCGCCTGTCAACGAATAAACAGGCTTTTCCCCCGCCAAATCTATTACCCACATATCATAGCGGTCATACAGCACAACCCGATTACCATCTTTCGACCATCCCGCAATGCCGTATGCTTCCGCTGGTTTCGGCAAATCATGTAATTCATTGTGGACAGGATAGCCTATCTCTTTCGAGAGATCTACCCGTTGACAGGTCCTCGGATCAATTTTATACCAGACTTTTTCCAAAGCATTATACCATAATGCATATTTACCGTTCGGACTCCATTCCGGTTCCGTGTAGGAATTTCGCTCAAAGAGAATAGTTTTTCCCGTATTTAGGTCAATCAGATAAATATCCGCATTAATATCATTTTTCCAGTCCGAAAAACGTCTGTAAGGAGTTTTGTCCAATGCAAAAGCATAGTCGTACTTATTTCCTTCCGGCAAAATCAATTTTTCCATATTCTGACTCGTCACCCGGCAACAAATTTTTGTATCCAAATTATAGGCGAGTCTCACGTTACTGGACCTATAATTTCCTTCTCTTTGCTGCAAAGATGAAATCTCATCATTCCAAGTCCATAATTCTAGCTCGAAACGAGTATCTTTTTTTTCCCGTTTTTTCTCCGGTACCGGCAAAATCGTATCCCCATCCAAGATAACACGCTTTCCGTCATTGGATAAACGATAAGCCCTACTTCGCCAAACATAATTTTTCGGGAATTGCACATCATCCCAATCCACCAAAAGCCGACACTCTCCCTTCGGGATAGAAAAAGAATAAAAAAGATCGGGATTATTCATTTTTGATGTATCCGAGGCCACCGTGAACGTTCCTCCCAATTGATCATGTGCTAATGAATAATCTTTTAATAAAAGTTTCTTATCGGAAAAAATAACAACGGATTTTCCTTTCAAGGGACGATAGCACAAAGATTTGTACTCTCCATGATTTTTGATATAAACCATTGCTTTATGCCCCCTCAACAGCGTGCAATTTTCCACACTATCCATCACGATAGAGTCGCAGTTCCCGATATTCCTAATGACAAATCGCCTATATTTCGGGGATTTTTTATCTATCGGGTAAGAATACGTGATCAACTCCGAAGTATTATATTCGTTAAAATCATATTCCCGGTCCCAATATACCTTTTTCATATCCCGCAAACGCAACAAAAAGGTCGAATCGCAAGCACAGGAATCCGCCTCTGGAGCCGTTACCGTATAGCGCAACCATTTCCCGTTTGCGAAAAATGAAGGTCTAACCACGTGTCGCAGTTCCACCTTGATATTTTTTTCCGGGTTATACAGATAAGTCACCCGAGGTAATGTATCATATTTTGAGTCAATATGTACGAAATGATAAGTCACCCATTTCCCATCTTCCGAAATATTAGGAGCATCTACCCTTCGCCATAACTTATATGCCGCTGTATCCAAAGCTCTTTTTTGAGACCATCCTACATTACCGGAGAATACCAACAAAAAAATTATTACAAATTTCATCATATACTATTTCATTAAAAAGATTATTAACTCCTTGACCGATTCATGTTTTTCCCTTTTCCAGATTATTGCCATAGAAGAAGGAGCAAAAACTTCCTGCACGAGCAAAAAGCTCATGAAAACAATGACTAAATTTTAGCCTCACAATAAAATATCTTGTGTTTTACATTTAAATATACAATACGAATTTATCTCTTCATAAAATAATCCAAATCTGTCTGATAATCGGCAGACGAATCCCCTAAAAGAAACCGGGCAAAATGATGCCATAATTTCCGTTCATAAAAATATTCCGCCATACCCCGGTATCCATGTCTATTACCGGGTAATACCAGCATATCAAAATCCTTTCCCGCTTTAATAAGGGCATCTGCCATTTTCATCGTATGTGCAGGATGAACCGTATTATCCATATCTCCTGTCACAAGCAACAAACCTCCTTTATAATTCTTAGCCAAATCCATATTTGTTTTGCTGGACGTGTAATATGTAATTTCCTCATGCTCATTACCAAGAGAATCTTTCACCATTTTTTTACGTTCCTGCACGCCATAATGAATCTCGACCCATCCTTTATTATACATGTTATTATCATGATTACCAGCAGACGCAACAGCTGCCGAATAAAAATCAGGATACGTACAAATGGCTGCAGCTGCCATAAAACCTCCCCCGGAGTGACCATAAATACCAACTTTCTTCCGGTTAATAAAAGAATAACGATCAGCCAACTGCTCTATCACGTACTTATCGTCAGCCAAAGGATAATCCCGTTGATTGCCATACCCGAAAGTATGATAATATTTGCCTCGCATGGGAGAACATCCCCGGTGTCCCACGGTGATAACAATAAAACCAAGTTGTGCCAATCGGGTATTCAACTCGTCATTGATGGTAAAACGTGTCGGGACATACTCGAAAAATGGTCCGGGATACACGCAGGAAATAATCGGATACAATTTTGTAGAATCAAAATCCGCAGGTTTCCACATCACCCCGTACAAATCGGTAACCCCATCAGCAGCTTTCACCGAAAAACGCTTCGGAGCCCGCCATCCCATCTCGTACAAGCGATCCAAATCCGGGTCCTCCAGCGTCATGATAATTTTCCCTTTCCGATTTCGAACAACGTTTTTCGGTTCCATATCCACCCGTGAATATCCATCCACGTAATAATCGCAAGAAGGAGATAACGTTATATTATGAGTCGCATTTTCCGGAGTTAAACAAGTCAATGCATTCTCCTTGTCCAAATCTGCCCGATACAAGATATAGTAATAAGGATCCACCCCCTCCTTCCGTCCATACGCATAGAAATATATCTGACGGCGAACCGTATCCACTTGTAGCAAAGGACTAGCAACCCAAGCTCCCGAGGTAACCTGATTTTTCAAATTTCCATCCTTGTCGTACAAATAATAGTGCCCCCAACCACTACGTTCCGAACGGAATAATATCTCATTTCCGTCATTCAAGAAAGTAATACTCCTCATCTGATAATCCAAATAAGGTTTATTTTTCTCATGGATAAGCGATTTTACCTCCCCGGTCTCCACGTTCACCATACAAATATCTGCTTCATCCCACGTGCGCTTATACCTCTGAAGATAAAGACGTTTCCCGTCATTACTGCTATAAACAACATCTACATATTGATCCGGCCAGCGATTAATATCAATCTCCCGCACTTGCCGCGTATCGGCATCCCCGATAATCAGGCTATATTGAATAACATGTTTATCACCTGCCATCTCGTATTTATAGGTCTCCAGCTTAGGACGAGGTTCTGCAAGTACATCCACCACCCACATATCGTTCACTTTACGAGAATCCTCTCGCAAGGCATAAAATTTATTCCCCCTTTTAAACCACTTAGCTTCACAAAGGAAACGCCCATCCAATTCCCCTTCGTCTTCCCGGTTCAATGAATAATTCTTCTCGCCATCAAACGTAAGCTGCACTTCTGTCGTATCCCTACCTTTCGCCGGATTACCCACCAAATACAAATTATGACGTTTGGCAAACAACATATAAGCACTATCCGCAGAATAATACATCCAATAAGGATCTGACGTAAATTGTTTTTTTGCTTTCCAAAGCTTCAACTCTTTCGTCCGAATATTATAAGTATAATCCTGACGATCAAGATAAAATTTAAACGTTTCCTCATCCAAGAACTTCACCTCGATGTCAAAATTTCTATGATTGTAAGGCTTTCTCGTCATCTCACTCACCTTAGACACCAGCTCAGCATTATCGAACAACAACCTCTTCTCTTTCCGTTTCGGATCCACCCAATAATATTTCTTCCCTTCTTCTGTTTGAAAAGAGTAGTAAAAACAATCACTCCCTTTTATAAAAGTTGGTCTTATAAGCAATGTATTCTTTGAGATCGGAGCTTGCGTAATTTCCCGCATACGTTCCGCCAATTCGTAATTTGCCTTTTGTTGTGCAAAACTCGTAACATGAAAGGCGATGAATCCCAATAAAATAATTATCCTATTCATTTTCTATGTCCTAATTTCCAATTGAACTTTTGTAATCCGCAGAAGAATCTCCCAACAAATATTTTGCAAAATGAGCCCACAACTTCCGTTCAAAGAATAGCTCTGCGGCCCCGGAAAATCCATGATCCTGTCCCGGCAAAACCAACATATCGAAATTCTTCCCAGCTTTTATCAAAGCATCTGCCATACGGTAAGTATGCGCCGGATGTACATTGTCATCCATATCACCTGTGACAAGCAACAAACCGCCTTTATAATTCTTTGCCAAATCAATATTGGTATTCACCCGGAACTTATACGTGTACTCCGTACGATCTCCATTCACGCTATCCTTGATCACCTTCTTTTCCTCTGTCGCACCATTATGTGTTTCGGTAAACCATTTATTATAAATGTAGTTATCATGATTACCGGCAGCTGCAACAGCTGCTTTATAAAAGTCAGGATACGTGCAGATGGCTGCCGTCGACATAAAACCACCTCCCGAATGTCCAAAAATCCCCACTCGCGTAGCATCAATATAAGAATAGCGATCGGCCAATTGCTCGATAGCATATTTATCATCCGCCAAAGGATAATCTCGCAAGTTTCCAAAACCATAGGTATGGTAATATTTTCCCCGCATTGGTGAACCTCCCCGGTGTCCTACGGCAATAACAATGAATCCAAGTTGTGCCAATTGAGTATTACGACCATGAATAAAATCAAACTGAGTTGGCACATACTCGTAAAAAGGACCCGGATAAACGGAAGATATTATGGGATAATGTTTCGTGGAATCAAAATCAAATGGCTTCCACATCACGCCGTACAAATCCGTAACGCCATCTGCCGCTTTTACTTTAAAACGTTCCGGAGCTTTCCACCCCATCTCTTGCATTCGGGAAATATCGGCCTTCTCCAAATCCATGATCTTTTTCCCATGCTTGTTACGCAGAACTACGTGAGGTTCCAAATCTACCCGTTGATAAGTATCAATAAAATAATTAAACGTTTTAGACCAATCCACAGTATGAGTTACATTATCAAATGTCAGTTGCTCGACAGAATTTGGTTTATCCAAACTGGCTCTGCACAATGTATAGTAATACGGATCTATATTCTCATCCTTACCCAAGGCGTAAAAATAGAGTGCACGTCCCACCGTGTCAATCTCGCATATCGGACCGGCCACCCAATCCCCGGAAGTGATTTCATTTTTCAAATTCCCCTCCCCGTCATATAAATAATAATGTCCCCAGCCGCTACGTTCAGAGCGGTACACGATATCCTTACCATCGTTTAGGAAGGAGATACTCACCATCTTAAAATCCATAAACGGCTTGTCAACCTCATGAACCAACACCTTTACTTCCCCGGTAAGCACGTTTACAACACATAGTTCTTTTTCATTATACGCCCGGTTTGTCCGTTCAAAATAAATTCTTTCCGAATCTTTACTTGCATACAGCACTTCAAAATACTGATCCTGCCATCTGTCAATATTAAACTTGGTAATCTTCTTCGTTTCCAGGTCTATCACCAACAACTCACTCTGCGATATTTCCTTATCGCCCGGCATATCATACTTGTAAGTTTTCAACGTGGGACGAGGTTGTGACAGGCTATTAATCAGATACAAGTCTTTCACCTTTCGAGCATCCTCTCTCACCGCATAGATTTTCTTTGAATCTTTAAACCATTCAGCAACAGCTTCCACTTCTTCATCGGATTCATCCATCTCTTTAGCAAAAGTAAAATTCTTTTCTGCATCAAAAGTTAATTGTACTTCCGTGGAATCCTGTCCCTTATTCTTGTTGCCCATCACGTACAAATTGTGATTTTTACAATACAAAATATATAAACTATCCGGAGAATACTTCATCCACGAAGCCCAACCAGACCATGGTTTCAAGGAATCAATCTTTTCCACTTTCCCGGTTTTGATCGTGTATTGATACTTCGCCTCATCAAACTCAAAAGTAAATGAACGTTCCTTCTTATCGAACTCGATAGAATGTAAGGATAAATCCTTTGAATTGTATGCCTTACGAGTTTCTCTACTTATCTGGGCCAATAAATCGTCGTTATCAAACAACAATCGTTTTAGTTTCTTCGCCGGGTCCACGTAATAATATCTTTTCCCGTTACTATCCGAGAAAGAATACCAAAAACGATCGGAATTATTGATAAATTCAGGATGGATCGCCATACTATTACCTGAAATTCCCACGATTTCATGTTTCTTATATCGTTCCGCCAACTTATAATTTGCCTTTTGTTGTCCGTTCGCCAACAAGGAACAGACAATCAACACCACGCATATTATTATCTTGTTCATCTTAATTCTCTATTTGCAATTCCACATCTTCCATCGTACTCTCGTCCCCTAACAAATATTTCGCAAAATGATACCACAATTTACGCTCAAAGAAAGCATCTGCCTTTCCCCCGAAACCATGCCCGTTACCCGGCAACACGATCATTTCGAAATTCTTCTTTGCCTTAATCAAAGCATCCACCATACGCAATGTATTGGCAGGATGCACATTTTTATCCATATCTCCTGTCACCAACAACAAATGTCCTTTCAGACGTTTTGCCAATTCCATATTCGTCGGGACCTTACATGAATAGGTGTACACCGTACTATCCTGCCCGTCTTTCCCTTTCACTGTCTTGACCGCTTCCTTCACCCCGTGATATATTTCAGACCATCCCCGGTTAAAAATATTATTATCATGATTTCCCGCGGAAGACACGGCTGCCGTGTAGAAATCCGGATACGTACAGAGTGCCGCAGTTGACATGAATCCACCCCCGGAATGACCGAAAATACCCACCTTGGAAAGATCAATATAAGCATATCGATCAGCTAACTGTTCGATGGCATACTTATCGTCTGCCAAAGGATAATCCCGTAATTTTCCATACCCGTAACGATGATAGAATTTACCCCGCATCGGGCTTCCTCCCCGATGTCCCATAGATACCACGATAAAACCGAGTTGAGCCAGCCTCATGTTATAACTATCATCCACACGGAAAGAAGTGTTCACGTACTCGAAAAACGGACCGGGATACACGGAAGAAATAATCGGGTATTTCTTGTTCGGGTCAAAATCAGCAGGTTTCCACATAATCCCATATATATCCGTCAAACCGTCAGCTGCCTTCACGGTAAAACGTTCGGGGGCTCTCCATCCCAATTCCTTCAAACGTCGGGTATCGGGTTTTGCCAATTCCATGATCACCTTTCCCTGATTATTCTTCAAAACAATTTTCGGTTCCATATCCACCCGTGAATAAGTATCCACAAAATAACGTTTAGAAGATAAGAATGAAGCCCCATGTTGAGCATTCTCCGGTGTCAGCAAGGTAACCCCTTCTTTATCGATACTTGCCTTATAAAGCATATAATAGTAAGGATCAACCCCCTTCTCCCGTCCGAAACCATACAAATAAATAGTACGTCCCACGGTGTCGATAGCAGCCACCTGTCCGGCCACCCAAGGTCCTGAAGTTATAACATTCTTCAGACGTCCTTCCCCGTCATAATGATAATAATGTCCCCAGCCCGTGCGCTCCGAACGGAACAAAATATCTTTCCCGTCGTTCAATATTACCGTATTCTGCATATGATAATCCCGGTAAGGTTTGTCTACCTCGTGAATCAACTCCTTCACCTCCAATGTCTCCGTGTTTACCACGCAAATATCAACTTCATCCCATGTACGTTTAAAACGCTGAAAGAAAAGCTTGTCTCCTTTTTCTCCGGGTTGGAGAACCTGAATATACTGATCTGTCCATTTATCAGCCGAAACCCGATTGGCAGTTTTTTTCTCGATATCAATAATCCATAATTCGTACTGGCATAAATCCTTCTCTCCCGGCATCTCATACCGATACGTTTCCAACGTCGGACGCTTAGTCAAAGAATTAATAACAAACATATCTTTCAACTTTCGGCTATCTTCACGTACCACGTAAATATGTCTGGAATCCTTAAACCAACGAGCATTTGTTTCCGCTTCATCTTTTTGATCATCTTCCGGATCCCGGGCAAAGGAATAATATTTTTCCCCGTCAGTTGTTAACTGAACTTCCGTGGTATCCACGCCTTTAGCTTTATTACCCCGTATATACAAGTTATGACCTTTCGCGTACAATATATATTTCCGATCCGGGGAAAAGGTCATCCAAGAATAAATCACTTCGTCATCCTCCTCTGAATGATCTTTTTTCTCCAAGGCCTGTACTTTCTTTGTCTTAAAGTCAAATTCATAACGACCATCCATAGAAAAGGTCATTTTGGTCAAATCTTTGGAAAATTCCATATTGGAGATTCTCAAATCCTTCTCATTATAGCCTTTCCGGGTAATCAGACTAACCCCCTGTGCAATATCCGTATTATTAAAAAGCAAACGTTTCTCCCCTTTTGCCGGATCGACAAAATAGAAATTCTTTCCCTCTTCCGTGGTGAACTCGAACCAGAACTTATCCGTATCGTTAATCTGTTTGGGAAACACGCTCATACTATACTTCCCGATTAAACTACCAAATGAAACATTCCGTAACTTTTCTGCCAATTTATAATTTGCTTTCTGCTGAGCTTCTCCCCCAAAAGTAAACAATAATAATGACAACAAAACCAATATCTTATTCATACAATTAAATGATTTACATACGATTAACTAGCAACACACTCGCTTTTACAAACAACAAAAGAGAACCCAAAGGGAGCATAGCTCCCTTTGAAATTCTATCGACTAAAACAACATGCTTAATACATACTAGATGCGCCCGGCTTATTTCCTTGACCAAACTTATATTCGATATCTACAATCTCCCCGAAGCCGTCTTTATGATACAACTCCACTAATTCCATTACCTCTAGTTCGCTATCATACTTTACTTCAAAAACATAAACCTCCCCGGATTTCAATGCTACCGCCAAATGAGCATTCACCGTACCATAGTATGAATCATAATCCTTCACGGCAAGACCTACAATTTCCGAATTGAAGTGCGGAAAAGAAGACAAATTAATTATTCTATTTTCCCAATAATCATAAAAGTGTAAGCGATCACTGGAAGCCACAAGCAACCATTCATGCCAAGGGAATAGAGCCATACATTTATAATCAACCATGATAGAAGCAGGTATTTGACCAGATTCACTACCTTCCTCCATCAAACGGAATTTATCATTTTCCTCCCGATAATCCAATTCATAATAATGCCATAAATACACACCATCTTGATCAAGAATTGAAAAATAGGCTGGCGGAGTATAATAATTTGCCTCGTTAGCCCAAGCATGAAAAATAAAATCTCCTTTTACCTCTTTTAAAAGATCATTCTCGTAATCCTCCCTAAACTCCGCACAAGCTCCCACATTATTCAAGGGACCTATCACATAATCGGTTGTATTATAAATACATTCTCCATCATTCACTATCCCGAAATACGTATTATTTTCGTCGATACCAACGATCAGATAATTATCTTCGCCTTTATAATATGGCAATAACGTCTTCACCTTTTTCCCATTTAACGACGGATCTTTCAAATAGAATCCTGAATGCAGATCAATCGCAACGGAAAGATTAGCCATATAAATGTAATTATCAGCATTCAGAAGCCACTTCCCGTCAAATGTCAACACGGCATCCACCGGATCAAAACGATCTGGAATCCCATCAAAAAATTCATTTCTTGCATATCCCACCGGGGTCAATTCATTTCCGTCCAACTCCACCGGTCCGCTTTCCTGCAACACCATGACCTCATCTTCAACCTGCATCCCGATTGCTGTCGGATAGATGAAATTCTCAACCAACTTACGAGGCCCCCGCCCCAAACTCGGTATCACATTTATATTTTCTCCCACATAAACAACAGTATCCCGGGATACTTCCTTACCATCAACAATCTCGCTTATACTCTGCTTTTTTGACAGGATCATGGATAACTGGGATTCATTACCGGCAGACCTAGACAATATCATCCAACCGTTTTTCCATGAAGCAACTACACTTACGGTAAGCTCTTTCGTAAATGTAACATTCGTTTTATTATCAGTAGCACAAAACAACAAAGTAAATTTCCCTATCTGATCTGCCTTATAAGTATAGTTTAACTGATCTGACAATAAGGTCATTTCCTCTTCTTCACCCAAATACCAAGCATACGATGCATCTGGATTTAAAGTATCAATAGAGAATCGAACCTTCGGCTCAAGCAATATCTCTTCACCGGGATATAACGTGTAACTACCAGCGACATTACTTACTCCATTACGATCCCAATTTTCAAAGTCATTCAAATCCTTGTAGTCATAGTTGCTCTTATCATCCAAGCAAGCCATGACTGACAACAGAATAAAAATATATATCAAACTTTTTTTCATACTCTATCCATTTTTACCCAACTGCGGGAATAACTATTTTATTACCATTCTCGTCTTTTAATGGAACTTTGCCATTAGCGATATTCTCGGGATCATTATTAAATTCCTCTACTCGACGTTTCAATCGTAAGGAATACTTTTTCAACACCAATTTATTTTGGCCGTCAAACTCCACCCCATCCTTTGCCAATTCCTCCAAAAACATCGTGTATTTTGTTTCCGAATATTCACCTAAATAAATCTGTTCCGCAATGTTATAAAAATTCTCCGGTCCACCGTAACCGCCATCCCACACGGTCCACCAAACAGGACGAACTAACTTCGAAGAAACCAAGAATATGGCACGACTGTAATTAACCTCTCCCTCTTTCACAAATTCCGTTTCGTCCACTTTCAACATCAACCGACACATTTTCTCTTTCAGTATATCACCATCCAACAACACGATTTCAATCGTGTCCTGCAATTGCCCTGCCGGAAAAACACATTTCTCCGGCAATATATATAAATCGGAAGGTAGCGTAGTAAAATTTTCGTCTGCAGACACCGTGTATTCTTGATCCTCTCTCGCCCAAACACCGTCGCATTTCATCGGTATCTTCACGTGAATCTCTCCACTAGGGTAAGCTTTAAATGAATACGTTGTACTATCTTTCGTTGCATCTGTAGCAAAATATACATAAAGTGTATTATCGGAATATTCCATGATTCCTTTCTCACTACAAGCAACCAACATGCACATCCATGCAAATAAAAACAATATATTTTTTTTCATAATCATCACAAATTAGTTTCAACATCCGGAAGTGGTACCACAAATACATTCTCAGAAGCAACAACAAAACCTCCGTTTTCCTTCGGAATATTCTTATTTAAACGTTTATAAAGAAAATACGTCTGTCCTTCTCCTATCCATTCCCGACGCATATCATTAATCAACAAATCCATAAATTCATCAGATTGGGCATTCGTAATTTCTTGTACGGTCACATCCGTCTTTTTCAATCCACGTTGCCCTTTTATATACGATAAGTAAGATTTAGCCTTCGTCAATCCTTCCGCTCCCCGCTTACACAAGATCTCTGCAGCAATATAGTACACCTCACTCATCCGAATAAAAGGTACGATATGCTCAGAAACCTCTATTACCCCAGCCGTTGCTCCTGAAGTCGATGCATCGTATTTCATAAATCGATAATAGCTATGTTCATTGTCCATATCTTCGATCCAATACTTGAAACGATAATCATTGCTTGTCATTATAGTCCCGTTATCCCCTTTGGAAGTTGTCAGATCTTTACCAAAATAATTCTTTTCTACTTCCAAGATTGATAAATACTTGGCATTTTTTTTATTTTCCATAGTATTGATCTCCTTATTATAATCCAACAGATCAATAACATGTAACCCGAATATCACGTCGGAATAACACTTCCGATCTCCGTAATAAAATCTATCTGCTAAAGCAAAGGCTCCTTTTTGGGCAGCAAAAGTCATCACCTCCTCTGCTTGTTTCAGAGCCTCTTCTTCTTTCTGCGCATACAAATACACGCGAGCTAACAAAGCGGTAGTCGCCCAGTAATTAAGATGAAATCCCCGACGTATTAAAAACATAGTCTCACCGGATCCTGCAGTCTCAAAATTGTCCGACCGACTAAAGGATTTCGCTGTATCGAATTTCCATAATAATTGCTTTGCATCGATCAGATCCTTGGCAATCAATTCCAAACACTCATTCACCGTTTTGGGATTAGAAATATAGGACGGGTAAGTATTTACATAAGGGATAAACTTACGGTCACCCGGATTCGTAGAGGGAGCCGGAGCAAATAAACGCAGCATATCGAATTGTATAAATGCCCGCAATGCCAAGGCCTCACCCCAGATCATAGCTTTCTCCTTTTCTTTCCAACTAAATATTTCGGGATCGGCATGTTCTATCTGTTGTATTATATTATTACAATTGGCCACTACATTATAAGCCTCTGTCCAAATGGAAGATAGCACAGGTTTAAAGGCATAATGGTCCCATGCATATTCATCGGCACCAAACTGCATCTCGTTTACACCAGCGGCTTTTCCATAATTATACACCTGCCCCAATGCATCCACGATTCCCCAAGTCAAATGTTTTCCGTATAAATTCCTTGACTCCATGGTAAAGTAAACACCATTTAAAGCATGCCGGAAACCTGTACCCGTGGAAAACAACTTCTCTTCACTAATCTCATCTTCCGGTTCCACATTCAACCATTCATTACATGATGACATAAAGAACGGTAAAACAAAAATTAAATACAATAATTTATTTCTCATATTCTTGACTTACTAAAAAGTTGCACGTAAAGAAAAGTTCACCGTTCTGGCGAATGGATAGCTCGTTCCTCGCTCCTGCTTGATGGAAGACAAACGGAACAACTCGCTCGTACTTACTTCCAAGCGCAGTGTCTTCAAGTATATTTTCCGAAGCCATAGCGGATCAAAATCATAGCTCAATGTCAATGCATCCAGAGACAAAACATTCTCGTCCTGCACGAATCGGGAAGTAGGCAAGGTAACACTGTTCATATCTTTTATATCTTTCAGGGGAGCGATATCGCCCGGTTTTTCCCAACGCTGTGTCAGCACGCGCTTATCAACATTACTTCCTTGAATATCCGCATTCTCGACATTCATGATCAAGGTCTCATTGTACGTCTGTTTTCCCCATTCATAACCAAAAGAAGCAAACAACGAGAAATTCTTGTAAGTAACATTTAAACCAAAAGATCCACTGGCCTCAGGCTCCGAATCCCCAAGCACGATTTCTTCAGTTGCTTTCCATTTGTGACTGGCCTGCCCATTGCGATAGAGATATAATTCTTTACCGTTTGAGGGATCAATTCCCAATGAACGCACGCCATAGATTGCTGTTAACGAAGCTCCTTCCTCGTATTTCATGATCGGTTTGATAAAATCCGAGTATGTTTTATTGGCCTTAACCCATGACGAATTTGATGTTTGATCCTCTTCCGCAAGTTCATAATAATCATCTACTTGAGAATTGTAAGCTTTCAACGCATCTGAAATTTTCAGAATTTCATTCCTATTGTGATTCAGATTACCCCACAAGGCAACATTCCAATCCTTGTTTTTCATTACATCGAAACGGAACTGGATATCGAATCCCTTGTTCAACGTTTCACCCAAATTACTCTTGTAAGAAGAGAAACCGGCAGATCCCGGCAAAGTTACATCCGTGATCAAATCTACCGTTTTATTGTAATAGTAATCAAAAATCAAAGAAATCCGGCTATTCCAAAATTCCATATCCGTACCGACATTCAATTTATTCGTTGTCTCCCACTTAAGATCTCTATTCCCCAATGCCTTCAAACCAACCCCAAACCCGGCAATATACCAACGATCAAACGTCCGATAAACCGTTCTGGCACTATAAGACGGAAAATTCACCTTACCGGTTTGCCCGTAAGAAGCTCGAAATTTCATGCGATTGATCACCTTACTACCATGCAAAAAAGCATAGTTATGCAAATTAACTCCCGCTCCAAACGACCAGAATGGAGCCCACTTTTGATCCAGACCGAACTCGGATGAACCGTCAAAACGCACGGACACATCTGCCAAATAAATGTCATTCCAAGTATAATTCGCTAAAAACAAAAAACCGGCCAGTCGACTAGTACTCTGAGATTTTGAGGGTTTATCCTTGATCTCCGCTGCATAATTAGGAGAATGATACTCTCCGGAAGGAAATCCCCGGTAATGACTGGAAGTACTTTCAGATTCACGAGATGTAGCATTAACTACCGCTGAAGCATTTAGAGCGTGCGCACCAAATGATTTTGATACATATACACCCACTTGAGCGTCCCAATTCGTGGATTCTCCCTTCGTCAAATAGAGATCCCCCTCCAATTCTTTTTCTTTCTGAATTTTCGCCGTCGTGTTGGAAGAAAGAGGATCAATAAAACGTTCTTTTTTAGTAAATTCTTTCGTTATGGCAATCTGACCTTTTAAATGCAAATAATTCGTGAGGAACCATTGAGCCATCAATCGGTCGATAAACACATCCCCTTTCTCGTATTCAAAATTATTTAAACGAGCTTCATACAAAGGATTATTTACACGATAATCAGTATGAGTTCTTTTTGAAAATTCCAATTCTCCTGAAATCAACGTCCCATTCTTGTCATAAGGACGATCGTAAGGTTGCAAATGAGCATAATCGGAGAAATCACCATAAGGAGATTCTTGAGCCTTGGTATAATTATACTCGATATAATTCACTACCTGCAAATTCTTAAGTCGATAATCCACGTGAAACCCCACGTTCATGACATCTCGGTAAGAATCTTTCATCACACCATTATTCTTGTTATAAGAAAGATCAAGGCCATAACGCAGATCCGCATTACCCCCCTCTATCGAAAAACTATGCTTATGATTAACGGCATTACGTAAAGGAATAGATAGCCAGTCCGTGTTCACTCCTTCCTTTACACGCAATAGCCGCTCGTTATAAGCATCCAAAGCCTGTTTCCAAGTCATATAATATTGCGGAGTGTAAATCCCGGCTTTTTGCTCTATTTCCAATTTCTCTTTTGCATCAGCCAAATTATAATCCGAAAGATCAGGCATAGAAACCGAACCTGTCAGACTGTACGAAATAGTCACTTCTCCCGGTTTCGGAGCGACAGTAGTAATCACTACAACCCCATTGGCAGCCCGGGAACCATACATCGCCGTGGCTGAAGCATCTTTCAATATCTGGATATTTTCAATCCTCATCGGGTCCATATCATACACTTTCTGCACGCTCACCTCGAAACCGTCCATGATAAAAACAGGAAGATTCGGGTTATTCTTCAAAGATGACTTGGATAACGCATCTTTATCCAATTCTTTCACCCCGATACCGGAACGTCCGCGTATATATATTTCAGGGATAGCATTCGGATCCGATCCCCATTTATTGTTTTGTTGTATACGGAATGACGGATCAAACGTCGATAGAGCTTGAATCACGTTCGTGGCAGAAGCCTTCAATAAATCCTCCCGTTTCACGGAAATAGAACTACCGGTAAAACTTTCCTTTCTGATATTGCTATACCCTGTCACGACCACCTCGTCCATCTCTTTCACGTCATCCTTCATCGTGATCACCAGCTCTTTTTCATCATTTTTTCGATCATTACTCAATTGGTGATAAACAGTTTCCATTCCAATAAACGAAAATACCAGAATTGTACTATCAAGCTTCGGGATCTCAATTTTAAACTTTCCGTCTATATCCGTTATCACGCCCAATTTAGTTCCCTTGATTAATATGGTAACTCCCGGTAACGGCATTCCCTTCGTGTCAATTACCTTACCTTTAATTTGGCGGGATTGTTCTTGTTTTTTCTCGTCTTTCATTTGAGTAATGATAATCACATCATTCTGAATCACGTAGGATAAACGTGTATCTTTAAACAAAACTTTCAATACTTCGTCCAAAGTCGCATCCTTCACGTTCACATCACGTCTCCCATACTTCAATACCTCCTCCATCTGATACAAAAAACGATACCCTGTCTTCTGACTCATGTCCGTGATAGCCTCGTCAATAGTAACATCTTTCAAATTTAACGTCAATCTTACCACTTGAGAGGCCGCCTCGGCCTGTAAGAAAAAGACTGACACAAACAGAAAAAGAAGGCTGCGTTTTAAAATAAATCGCATCTTTTTTAATCTTTGAACTCCTTCAAAGACTTCGATTCCGTTTTTTTTCATACTTTTACATGCTTAATGATTAATAATTCTGTTTTTAATCGTTATTTAGACTCACTCACGAGCAGAAAATAGTGCCAATGTTTTCTGCTCTTTTTTATTTAAATTCATCATTCTTCAATTTTACGCACGAATACCGTCCTATCCTTTACCTCGAAATGTACCCGGGTTGCCAACTCCAACATTCTCAATATCTCCGTGAAATCCTCATACCGGGCCAACTCTCCAGAAAAATGATACTCTTTCACTTCCGGATTCTCCCAAAATATATCAATATTGTACCAACGCGCCAAACGGGTCATGATATTCTCCAGCGAATGATTCAACAACATGAATCTCCCCTCTTTCCATGCAGAATAACTACTGGCATCAACTTTACGAACGGTGAATTTTCCCTCATCATAAACAGCTTGCTCGTCCGGACGAAGTCTTACACCCTGCTTGCCATTAAATACCCGTACTGCTCCCTCGTTCAAAGTCGTTTCCACGAAAGCATCATCCGGATAAGCCTGCAAATTAAATTGTGTTCCCAAAACTTCCACCGACATCTTATCGTTTGCATTCACAACAAAAGGACGTGAAGCATCTTTAGTAACTACGAAAAAAGCTTCTCCTCGTAAAAAGACATCACGTTTCCCCTTACCAAATTTCACCGGGAAACGAATTTCTGAATCAGAATTCAGAAAGACCTCCGTGTTATCGGACAAAAACAATTTATACTCCCCACCCCGAGGTACTCGAATCGTATTGTATTCTAACACATCTTCTTTCCCTGCCCCTTCATTCTCCTTGTAAGACACTTGAACTCCATCGTTCTTGGCAACCATTCCCCCTCCCAACGTGATCAACTGTACAGAACTATCCTGCAGAACAATCTCATCCCCCCGGGAAGTCACTAAAATAGCTTTAGCTCCCCCCATTTCCACATGAGCCGCCACCTCTACTTGTTTCACCTTCGGCTTTTTATTGAAACCCCAGTACAATCCTATTCCTACAAGCAATATCACAGAAGCTGCCACACCAATCTGCCAAGCAGAGAATAAAGATCTACGCTTTCTTTGTCCGGCTAATTGTTCTTTCAAGGCATCCCACGTATGTTCTACATCTAAACGCTTCGCATACATATCCCTGGTAGAAAAATTTTCTACCTCAAGAATGCGCCGATATAAATCCTTATTTCTTACATCCTCCTCCAGCCAAGCATTCAGTTTTTCCTCATCCTCGGGCAGGATAACTCCCATTAACTTTTTAGCTATTAAACGGGATATTTTATAATCTTTAGGACACTCTACCATACAAACGTTTTATTACATTTCTATACATAGAACGACAAATTCATCTTAAAGGATGAGTGAGCTTCCCGCTTTTTTTTAATTATTTTCCGCTAAAAACACCAAAAGAAGATAGAAGTAATCCTTTAAAACCTCACGAAGAGCATCCATTGCCTTATATTTCAACGATTTGACTGTATTTACAGATATACCCAAATTTTCGGAAATTTCTTTATTCTGTTTTCCTTCCAAACTTAGTTTTATAATCCGTCCACTCTGGGCAGGCAAGGCATCAATAGCTTCCATCACGATCCTGTAGGTTTCCTCCTCTATTAAAATATCGCGAAAAAAGTACTCGTTACCGGCAGCACTTAATCCTTCTTGAAGTGGTAAATTTTTCCGGCTCCTCAAATAATCAAAGCATTTGTTTCTGACAGACACGTATAAAAATATATCTGCCGTCTCCCGAAAATCATAAGTTTCCCTTTTCTCCCACAAGCGAATAAATATTTCTTGAACAAGATCCTTCGCCACATCCTCATCCTCAACAATACGACGAGCAATCATGCACATAGACAAGTAATATTTTTTGAAAAGCATTTCGTAGGCATCAATATTACCTTGACGAATGGATTCAAATAATTTATCATCGTTATTTTGATCACTATCAGACATGATTATTCCATTTACCCCAAAAACTCTCTTGAGGTAACAAAAATAGAGAAAAAAATGAGAATAACAATCACAACACAAATTCCTAGCATTCTTATCTCCATGAATTTTAACTCATAATCATATAGATTACGTTTTATTGGGATAATATGACTTTTTATGAAAATGATTCGTACTGTCTTCTCCATATAAAAAAAATAAGTCTATAAATAGAGAAAATCTGGGTGCAATATTAAAATTCACACCCAGACTTTTTTAACCTACACTACAGCACTACCGGAATTTCCACTAGTAGTAGTGCATCCATCAAGAAACAAACTCTCAATCGTCCATCTTTATCACCATAACGCCCATAATCTTGTTTTTGATACAAATCCCGCATTTTCTTTGAAAGATAGTACTCCGAATCACTGGGATTATTCAAATACTTATTATACATACCATCCATAGTTGTGTAATAACGATATGATAATTCATTCATCTCACACCCTCTCACTGCCCCGAAAGTAACATTTTCATCTGCCACGCTCCCCGTTGACGTGAAATTCGCTCTACAAAAACACGATAATAATTTATCGTTTATTGATACAAAATCAGCAAAATCTCGTAAAAAAATAATCTTCAATTCTTTGGAAAATCTATCTCGTCGCATTCTCCTCAATTTTACTATCTAAAGTATAATTCACCTTACACGATCCCGAGATAATGTATCTACAAGCCTGTTGTCAAACCTAAAGCACCATTAAAGAAAATCTAGTAAACCACGAAGTAAGAAAATATTGTCTATATCATCTACGTCCTCAAAGCCCCCGTTCTTACACTTTTATACATAGATAAAGATTTAAAGCGCTCTGTTAAAATAGTAGTGATAATCGGGAGATAGCACCTAAACTTCGCCTAATAACCGCCCTACAACCAGACAATTTCCGGAATCACCCCTTGAAAAACCTCCTTAGACGGGTTAATCGAGAAAAATCATTTTCTACCAACTTTGTAAATTAAAAAGAGGTGCCTAAACTCGTTAGACACCCCCAACTGGTTGCATTTATTGAATATGAAAAGTAGGTTTGTATTTCATCTCGCCTCAGATATATTCCTACTTTGTTCTTTGAATAATTACTTTCGTATGAAAGAAACTCCCTTCTATTGTTCTAAGTTCATTTTAATAGTACTATTCTCAAACAATTCCTTCAAGCTGTTCACATCTGCATGATAAATCTTATCATCTACACGATAATGAACCCAAATTTTCGTTCTTTCCCAATCGTAACGGTATTCTTTACGCAAACGTAACGTGTATTTGCCATCTTCAGTAATCGTCATACTACCAATACGGGGAGATCCTCCTTCCACCTCAAAAGTGACAAAACCATCCTTGGGTACAGGAGAATATGACTTACCATCTTCACTGAATTCTATCGTTCCTGTAATCGGCGTATTAGCAATTGTAAATGATTCATCACTAAAAATCACGACATTTTCATCCGCAGATATGGTGATTTCTCCTGCACTCACGATAGACTTCGTTTTAAATGGTAACACTTTATGTTCTCCCGTTTGATCTGCAGGTCCCACTTCCGGATTCACCTGTATATTACCATTATCAACATCTTTAATGGCTACATCATCTGTACCATTCCGATTTTCATCCCGTTTAGCCTTTACAACATATATAAATCGTCCCTCAACATTAGGATCCTCCTTAAATATCTCTTCCGGATAGGCGCTTCCCCTTCTATTATCATCAATCTCCAGCATCGGAGCATCAATATAAACCTTAAATTCTGTTCCAAAAGGATCTGCAGACTTGTTATCAGTACCACGGAAACTCGTAATGTCAAATTCCAAATCAACCTCCTGCCCAACTTCGTAACTCCACTCTCCCGATTCATTCGCATTTATCGTTAAGTTTCCATTCTTCAACTTTCCTGAGAACTTAAATGGATCATTATTTGCCAATTCGAAAGTAATCGAACGATAATGATTTCCTTTATATTCATAACCAGCTTCTGGATTCGACTCACTTGACGCAATACGAATTACTTCTGCACTATTAGGTCTATCTGTTTTTAAATAAATCTTATAATCGCTCTTTCCTTTTTGAACCGGAGTAAATGAAAATACTCGTCCACCACTCCCCCACGTTCCCTCATCAATAGGTTCAAAATCACACTCCTTATTACCCGCACCGCCAGGAATATCCTCATCATCATAGCGAGTTAAGTACTGAGAATAAAGCAAAAATACATCATTCTCGTCAGAAACAACAGGACCATTACCTCCTCCTTCGCTCTCTTCTCTCAATTGCACATCAAAAGTTACCGGAGCGCTCACCTTTTGTGGCACCAAACAATAATACACGGTTTCCCCATCCGGCATTTCATCTCCTAGGTTCGAACCATTCACGTCAATTAATCCTCCAATTGAAATATAATAATTATGATCACTAAACGGGAATACCTTCTCTAAAGTAATAAAATGCTCCGCTTCAATGGTTAATGTTCCATTTTTATAAGCATCACCCTCCTTTTCAGGTTTCAACACGGTATTAAAATAAACACGTTGTACCCCTGTATGTGTTGCCTCGTAAACAAATTTAAATTTCCAAGGATCGTTTTCACTAAATTCATCAGGATTACTAATAGATGTAATTGTTGCCAACTGTTGTCCTGTTGATTGCCGAATATTCAACCAATCGGCACCAATTTTCACCCGTAAAGGTAACAACTCTTCAGGAAAATCCTCCGGAATAGTGAACATCAATGTCACCGGCTGTCCCTCCACGTTACCATAAATTTGAGCCGAAGTCCATGTGGGTTCAAATTTAAATTCTCGTACAGTAATTACCTTAATTGTACGCCGTAATTTACCGGCCTTTACCTGAATTATTCCTTCACGTTTCGTTTCGTTCTGTCCCAACTGATTCAATGTAATTGTCAAAGTACCTATTCCGGTATTATTATCATATACATTTTTAATCTCAGAGGTTGCCACGGTCGTACCTCCGCCAACCCAAGTAGCAAGCACTTGACCAGTTGTCTCTGGTCCATACTCCCCATCCCCATTTTTCACCTCATATCTATATGTCAAATCCACACTACGAGTAGTCGTACCTAAATAAACTACAAAAGTTTCATCTACAATCAATCGATGAGTCCCATCACTTACCTCGTTAATATCATCCGGAACAGAGATCCACACGTTATTGGTGGGTGTTCCATCCAATGCTTCTGCAAAAGAATCATAACCATAAGACAAGGGACCTACGATCTCAATATTATACGAATGATTCCGCCGGATCGGTAAAGGCTCCGACTCTTCATCCAACAACAATACCCGATAATATTTTCCATTCTCACCATGCAATATGACACTCACAGGATCCGAAAGCTCGTTCTCACACTCCAGGATATACTTTTCATCCAAATTAAACGAACCATCCTCAGTACCCTCTAGATGAATCTGTTCGTCATTAGCCGGCAAAGACAGGTAACCTTTTACACCCGGCGTCCATTCAAAATCATGTGTTTCTGAATTATAAGGAGCTACCGTACCGAAAGCATGCGTGTTATGCGTTGTGAAAGCATCTATATTAACATAGCCATTCTGAGGATTTTTCACCGTAACTCGTGCTTGATTACGGACCATAACAATCTTTTTTCCTTCTCGTTCCAAAGCTACGGTCATATTATCCTCTCCCTCCTCACATGCCACTCGTTGCCAATAAATCATTCGTCCCGAGGAAGCAATCAAGGTCGCCATCAAATCCGACTCGTGCTTTCCACCCATTTCAGATTCATTAAAATCCGTCAAGTTCTGGTTCGCCACAAAGTGTATAATTTTCGTGTAATCCGGCACGATTGCACTAAAAGACCCACTTAACGAGGCATTAACATTAGGATCAATAGGATCTGTTACAATTTTCGCCTCAACGGTTGTAATAAAAGACCCTGATGCCGAGAAACAATACAACACCATATCTTGAATTCCACGCCCATCAGAATCCACACTACGTGTTGATACCTGTTGCATATCAGGAACGTTTGTTCCAAACTGAATCGCCAAATATCCTTCTGGTACTTGTTGTTCTCCCGTACCACTCTCCAATTCATCCCGAGAACACGCCGCTGTTACCATTACTAGTAAACAAACAGCAAATTTCCATATTACTCGCGTTATCATAGCCTTTTATTTGTTTATTTCTTTATTCTCGTAATGATCCCGAACACAACGGAGACCTGTTCCATTATTATTATTATGAGGATTTTGCACCCGCCCTGAGGCACTCATATAATATAGACCATTTAATAAATAATCCATTGCATCCGTTCCTTGATTCGACGTCCCTTGATATCTCATAATAATCAATAACTCCGCTTTTGTTGGCAAACGCCAATCATCTAACACAACAGGAGGCAGTTCTTTCCCATCTTTATCTTTTAAACGATAACCTCTCTGATCACGAGGATAATATACTTCTACGTAATTAGCACAATGACTTGCAGCCATCTCATAAGCCACATCCTCGTCATCCGGTAATCCATATCCATTCACCATTCCTAAACGAGAAGCTATCATAAAAGAAGGAGAAACTAAATTATTATTAGCATCATCCCTTGCTGTCCGGCCCTGTTCATCCTTACGAGGAATTCCCAATTGGTAAATCATATCTTTATGCAATTCATCAAAATCTGAATCTTCAGGAAAATCTGGCAATGCAGAAGAATTTATTTGTACATGGTACATACGCGGATTTGCAGATGATTCAGCATTAGAAGTCTTAAGGTTTCCCTGATTCCAATAATAATAAGATGTACTATAATTTTGTTCCATATATCCATTATCAGGCTGATTTAATACAACTTTAGAAACAAAAAAGTCATTCCCCAGAATACTAGGTGTCGACGAATAATTCCATGTTCCATTACTATACGATTTTGCCGCTACTATATTATTACGACTCGAAATTGTCTCATAATTACATCCGAAATCCTTTCTATAAGAATACCATCCGAAATAATACGTGATATACTCCTGCGGATACTGTACCACCGTCACTGTTATCGGGGTACATTCCGGATCACCATTAGTTACCGTAAATTCTATATACCGGATCAAATTGTTTGTTGGCACAGGACTATGTATATTAATATTCCCGTTCAATCCTTCAGCCGGCTCAATCACAATACTATTCAAAACATCGCTACTAACATCTGTCTCTACACCATATTTATTATAATAATACGCTCTTTTATTTATAATCTCCACCTCTCCCGAAGAAGCAAATTGCAAGGTCGTTTTATCATCTGCCATATTATGCAATTCCAACTCATCTCGATTCAATGTAAGATAATGCGGTACAGCATCAGCACCAATCTGAATATCTAAATCCTCCCATGACACAACCTCGTATTCAATATCTTCCAAATTCGTATCCTCACCCTCATTCTCCGCACCTGTCCCTTTCAGTGTCACCCGCACCCGGTAAAGATGATTAGGCTTCAACATATTTGTCTTAGAAACAGGTATCGTATAATAATTTTTGTCCACGACCTCATCAACTCCACCATCCGCAGACTTCTTCATATAAGGAACTCGCACAACCAAGTGTGTCATTTTTTCATATACATTTCCACCTGTTGACCAATCATTCGAGTACGAATAAGTTGTCATCGTAATTGTCTGAACCTCTTTTCCATCAACAGTTTCCTTCCCAAACTTCACATTTCCCGCATAAGGATCAGCTTTTTTCAAATCCACACTAGGTAATACAACCACATCAGCATCCGGTAACACGTAAGAAACCCCTTGCCAATTATTCAAACGAAAAGTATTTGAATTACTTTGCGGTGCAAACTGGAACCAATCGCCACCCTTGTTAGCCCCCTCGATCAACACGACCTCAATTTTAGCAGCCGCACGTGCCAAATTAATATTAATTTCCGTGTTAACATCTGCATTTCCATCATTCAATCTCACATCATCCACATTCCCGCTCATCAAGAAACTTCCATTTTCTTTTGTTGGATCTATCTCATTTAACGGATTCTCTGTTGTTGAAGTTTCCGTTACCTGTCGTAACTCCGTGAGATTTTTTATCTCACTTAATGGTTTACTCGGATTTGTACTATTTGCAACCAAATAGATAGAATAATTAGATTTGGCAAAAGCAGATTTCGGTTTTTCTAATGTCACGGTAGCACCATGGGGTTCCACTGATTCATAATAAAAAAGTTCTCCCTCATCAAAAATAAATACATCCAATTTCTCTACTTTACTTTCGACACTAGTTCCATCTTCGGATGCTCTAGATTCTATTGCCTTATCCGAAGCAAATCTCAAAATAATACGATCACTTCCATCGTTCGAAACAGTTAACTGTTCCCCGCTCTTGTCGCAGCCGACGAGAAACACGACTGCCAACAATATACTGATAATATGATTACTGATTCTATTCATACAATCTTGCCTTATTCATAATACATTACTTCGTCGATTGTTGCTCAACACGCACAATCTTAATCAACGTTTGAGAATCCGATCCCCACTTCTTATCAGTATTAATCAACAAAGGTTCAAATTCTCCGGTTAAAGAACGGGAAGTAATTTCTAAATATGTCACGTCGCCCACCTTGGAATCCTCCGTCGGCCATATCGTAATAATATACTCCCCCTCATCAATAGCACTATCGGGCATCAACATTTCATCGGTTACCCGCATTACAGCCATCTTGAATCCCACGGAATTTCTTAAAGTTGGTGTCCACTGTTGCTTACTATTCATCTTGAATCGAAAATTCACCGCCCCTTCTCGATCACGAGGCAAAACGGGATCTGTTACAGAAACCCATACATCCGTATTATCCTTATCACCATCAAGAGTACAATTATATGACGGATGTTCCCCCCCATCCAACTCATAAATATCTTCAGTTTCCCAAGGTAACACCTTATACGTAACAATTACTGTCCCTCGGTAATCCACCCAACATAATACCTGGTAACACTTTCCTCGCTCGATTGCTGGCAAATACACTTCCTTTGTCCTCTCGTTTCCACCATTCACCGTGTACACGATCTCTATCACGTTTCCATCATTATCACCCGGTTGATCAACATTATTATCCTTGCTCCCATAAGGATTTTCAAACAGAAAAACATTACCCTCCATGAGTAACTCGTAATCATCCGCATTAGTTGTTTTGTTCTCCAAAGTTTTAGCTACAACACCATTATTTTTCAAATTAATCGGTTTACCTGCCGGATAACGACCCACAGCCTGTAACTTATCAAGTGACACCGGAAAAACATAATTCTTTTCTCGCATACCATTTCGCAATACTTTGGCACTCTTCACCACCAATCCATCGGAATTCACGTTCGGTCCTTTCGCAAAATAGAGCTCCAATTTTCCCGCGGGATAAGACAATTTTAATTCTACTGGCTTATCTTTATTAACAATCAAATGCCCCTCATGACCTTCTGCTCCATTTTCTACACCACCGCTCACGGTAATCTCGACCTCTCCTCGACACGTCAACGGAAGTTTTTCATCATTAATGACAGAAGTAAACGCTATCTGCTCCAAATCTGCCCGAGACATATTCTTACTAAAACCTTGCCCACGTTCATACTCCACAACTTTATCATCCGCAATAGCGTAAAACGCCATTTCTTGTTCACTCATCGTTTTTTGGACTACATCCATCATAAAGCTACCCTTTTCCTGCTCAGAAGAGGTTAATTCATGATACCCGACCTGCTCCTCTCCCCAGAACGCATACACTTTCAGTGAGGAAATTTCAATGTCACTCCCGTCTAGCTTGGCCCGCGAACCAAGATTCACACGCACCCCAAGTGTATCTTCTGTTGTTTTTCCGGACATATCCTCATCAGTACAACCCGAGAACAAACCACCGAGACAACCGCCAAGCAATACGGTTAAAAATATTTGTTTCATATTTTGCATAATCATCTCTTTTAAAATTCAGGTTTAACATCCGGAACGACAAACCAATCCGGCACTCCAATTTCCACACCAACCGACTTGAATTCGAAATGAATCGGAATCACCACCTCATGTTTACTGCAATCAATTTTCGGGTTTGCTCTTAGAAATTCCGCCAAATTTATTTTAGCAATCTCATTTCCATTAACATCCCGCACACACACGTCAACGGCCGAATGATCCGAATGACGCATTATATTGGATAGGGCATTAAATTGCCCATCACTATATTCTGTATCAAGTTTATAATCCACAGGATTACCACCTGCCTTATTCTCGAAGTTCGTATAGGGTAAAACACCGCACACTTCTATCGACAGGTTAGACTCAGCCGGAACTCCAGCCACTTCCACAAGCACTTTATAATGCGAACTCGCAAAAAGAAGTTCTCTATTTTGATCCTCTTCCGTCACCGTCAATTCCAACGATGAATAGTAAAGCGGATCATTACTGGATATTGTCTCTTTCTTAAAATATTCTGGGGCTGCACAATAAATCTTGTCACAATCCCCGCAATACAGGTCATTCACCTGATCTTTTATCAAGTTTCCAAAACAGGTAACCCGGTATGTTCCCGGTTCCAACTCTGGTAAACAAACACTACGTTGTGCTAACTCATCTTTAGTTAGCTCTCTCATCGTTACAAGTTGTTCGTTCTTGTCGAAAACATACATCACAACGCGCTCGATCTTCTCGTTAAAAATCTCGGCAGTACCGTCGCCCTTGTAACTCAACGACAAGGTGTTCACGCTGTATTTCGGGCAATCATCCATATCCTCCTTGATACAACTACTAAACATCCCTACCGCCAGCAGCATGAATAATAATTTATTGAATATCTTCATATCTGTATGTTTTACATCATATTTATAGTTTGAAGAAGAAGGGAGGAGTCCGAAACCTCCCACCTCTTCTGTTTTCATTCGTCTAGCCCTTTTACTGTATATTAAAACTCAGGAGTTACAGTAACAACAGACCAATTTACCGGGGTAACAGTAACATCAATACATTTTTCAGTTTGATCCGGATCGCTTTCATTAAACACGAAATCGATTTTATAAATTGTACCTGCTACAAACTCTGCGATAGGTGTATTACCATCCTTCAAATTTAATGTAGCAAGAAAAGTCGGGGCTGGTTGTGCATTTTCCTCATTTTTTGTTCCTGTCATTCTCACAACAATCTGAGGTTTTGCTCCCGGGAAAAAGTTATAAGCCAAAACTTCATCAACAGTACCCACGGCTTTTGTGTTTGCATCCCATGTTAATTCTAAAGGAGCAGCAAATTTATCATTATTCCATCCATCTTCCAATCCTTCAAAGAAAGGTTCAACAGAACCACTATTAATAACTGTATTCTCTAAATCATCTTCTTGAACCTCAGCTGTAGACAAAATTGTCTTCGTGTAATAATTATTCAAAGCGACATGATTAATTGTAAATGCCTTATATTCACGATCCGCCTCTGCCTCTGCAAAATTACAAGTAAAGTTTGCGATTTCAATACGAGCGATACGAGGAGCAACTTCTACATTTGCGGTATAAAGCATATGTCCTTCTCCATCAACTTGAGCTTCTGTTAAACCTTTTTCTCCGTAAAGGCTCAATGCTCCAATTTGTTCTTCTTGTTGAGTCTCAATGGCAAGCTCTTCTTCTAATACTTCAACTTTTGTCACGCCACTTATTACATCTATCTTATCCATATTACCTACAACAATAACCTTACTCACATTCGCCGGTAAGAAATGGAACGTTGCTGGAGTAAGATCCAAGCTTTCTCCTTGCTGTGATTCAAAATAGTGTTCAGATTCAGCAGTTCCATCTGCTTTCTTACCCAAGTACAAAGTCGTACCATCAGTAAAAAAAACTTGAAAACGTTCAAGAACAACCTTATCTGTTTCTTCAAGGGGGTCTCCCATTGAACGAGAGCCAGCCTGTACATTGGCTAAATTAATTGTCACACTCTTGGGACTTTGATCATCAATTCCCTTATCACTTTTTTCACAGGCTACTGCTCCTAGAGCAACTAGCGCAACCATAACTAACTTGTTTAATTTCATAAACTTCAACATTTTAATTGCGGACTAAAAATTATTCAAACTATATTTATATCTACTATTTCAACTGTTTCAAGTTCTTCTCAGCCTCAGCGTGTCCCGCCTTAATTGCCTTCTCGAACCATTCGATAGCGATCTCTTCCTCCTCCATCATCATGTAACAAACACCGATGGAATTGAACACCCGGTCGTCGTTTTTGTAAGCCTCCAAGGACTTCAACGCCTCCGCATACTTCCCGGCACGAATCAACTCGTTCGCGGCGTTCACGGCATCGGCCACCTTGTCCGCCAGTACATCGTAGAAGACAGAAACGTAACACGCATTACGTAATTCCGGGTAAAACTCCTTCAACATGTAGCGATAAGGTTTACCATTTTTCAAGTTCATCAACGCAGCTTTACGCCCCGTTCCTAACGTGTTATCGTCAAGAATGGCCAACACTTCATCTTTATACTCCATGTTTGAAGCCGCGACCAACGCGCGCAAACCATCCCAGTTTTCCACCCCGTTCACCAGGACAAAATCCTCGTCACGTAATTCAGGCATCTCGCCTCGAATATACTCTTTCAAAGCAGCGGCACGTCCCGCGCCTAAACGAGTGTTCAAGGACAACCCTCCTTCAGGAGAGGCAAATCCTGTAATCTCGACTCCTTGCAGACGCAATTTTTCCATGTCCCCGATCTTGCGGATTCCCGCCATGATCTCGTCAAGGGTTGCCTTGTTGTTATAGGCATCGGGATTCAACACCGTTTTCGACACCGGGAAGAAGACTTTCATGTCCTTTTCCTTGAACACCCAACGCTTGCGTGCCTCGACCACCTCGAAATTCTTCGCGGACGGTTCTACCGGGGTCACTTCTGGCACGGGCGCCACGTAAACAGGACCCACCGGGACACCCTGGTCACCACCACAACACTCGCAGCCACAACCTTCCGTGTGATAAGCGATCCCCAGGCCGGCCTCTTTCATCCAGCGCTCGTAAGGAACTCGCTCGGAGTATTCAAGCGTCCCCCCTTTCAAGAAAACGTTGTAGCCTGTTAGGGTCCACTCCTTGTTACCCGCCAAGAAATGTTCTTGGCGTTCCCTGCGGAAACGGTTTTTACCGTATAATTGCGCCGGTTCCAGCCATAACGTGTCTGGCCCCGAGTGAAGGTAAGGACGAAGAACCACCTTCTGACGACTACGGGCATACTCTGGCATATCACGAATGTCAAAACGCACCTCCACCTCCCGACGGTCCTTCTTCACCGACGGGTTTTCCACCTGTACCTGGGCTCCTAACTCGCCCGACAAGAACGCCACCGAGCAAGCCAGCAATATATTTCTCGCTTTCATAATAATCTATCCTATTTTATCAAGTAAACTAAAGTCAAGCCGGCCTTCGTGATCCCGAAACGGCTCTTCTTGTTCGAACCCCGGAAATCACCGCACTTCACGCAATCGTAAACATCGTATTTACCGTAGAGGTAACCGCCACCGATCGTGGCCTCCAGGTTCCAACGCCGCCCCAGTATCCAGGAGTAACCGTAAGAGACACCGAACAGCATCCCCCAACCCTCGTAACGGTGATCCTTCATCCGTTTTGGGAACTGCGGTAGGGGCAAGCGCACGCCGCTCACGTTGTATTCAGAGAACCCGGCATGGAGCCCGAAAAAATGCCCTTGAAAACGTTCGCATAACCAGTAACGAAATTCCGGCTGGATTAAATAATGTTTCATCTTTTTGTTCTCACCCTTGTCCAGGTTCCACGGGTTGTACCCGCCGAAAAGTTCTAACGAGGTTTTCTTACCCAAGCCAAACTCGAAACCAAGATTTGGAGTTGTTGTTGCCCAGTATAACACATTGGTCTTAACCGCGACTTTCTGTGCAAAAACACGGCCCCCACCGAACAATAAAAGTATCAGCAAGGCCAGTACACACGATTTCTTCATGTCACCTTCTTTTTAATTATAGTATAATTATCCTTCTACTACACCGAAAACCCAATCTGACACGCCGAGAGATTGACAACATCATATTTTTATCTGATATTGAAACGATTAACACCAAAAATGGCCGATTTAATCGTTCGTTTAAAACAGATACTTAAAAGGCTAAAAAACAACAATCCAGTTATCCACTACATTGCAAACGTTTTCTATTAAGTATCATTATTTTACAATAATATTTTGTTTTTTAATATATCATCCATACCTTTGTATCAGAAAACCAACGTTTTAACCAACAATTTTACTTACGAAATATTCATATAATTTGTATAAAACGACACCTAAATAGTTGTACTTTTGGTTGCCATTATTTAATACAAATTATTATGATTATTGCCTATCTGAGAGTCAGTACAGAAAAACAGAATTTACTCAATCAAAGATCTGAGATTGAACGCTTTGCACTACAAAAGAACATCAATATTGATCGTTTTATCATGGAAATTGCGAGCGGAAAAAAAGCAGGCAAAGAGCGTCAATTAGGAAGTCTGCTGAAGAAACTCAAAAAAGGAGACACCCTAATCGTTACCGAAATTTCACGTTTAAGTCGAACCCTGACAGACATCATGAGCATCATGGGTAAATGCCTGGAAAAAGGAATTGTTCTCCACAGCGTCAAGGACGGCTATACTTTCGATGACTCCATCAACAGTAAAGTGTTATGCTTCGCTTTCGGACTTGTGGCTGAAATAGAACGTAACCTGATCTCCATGCGGACCAAAGAAGCCCTAGCTTTAAGGCGAGCAGAAGGAGTTACACTCGGACGTAAAAAGGGAAGTTATACAAAATTGAAGATATTGATGGACAATCGTCACACGATCATCAAAATGTTAAAAGAAGGAAAATCAATTATCACGATATGCCGTCACTACGAGCTTTCCCGTGACACGTTCGAAAAATTCAAAAAGAAATGCCCGGATATTTCCGGTATTTTAGCAGAAAAAGCAAAAGATAGAAAAACGGTGACACTCAATCATAAAACTAATACATAAAATACCCCAACAACTAACTGCCGAACTTTACATACGTGAACAAATCCCGAACATTCGACATTTGTTCGCCCATGGTTATCCCTTTGTCTGCCGATGGGCTAGGACAAGAAAACAGCATCTTCATAGCATAAACATAGCAAGAACAATCTCCAGTGTTCTTGCTATGTTTGTGCCGTGTAATTATTGGGTACTTGTCCTAGCCCATCCCCAGCTCTACCCCAGAGCAATCGTGGACGAACGTTGTGATTTCCTCACATCTATCGACTACAATCAATATAATTTCTCCCGATAAATCTTCACCTGCTCTTCCAGATGCTTGATAACATCATCCCCCACACGATTCATCTTGGCTGCCGGAATACTATTTTCCAAAGCCTGAACACCTTTACGTCTGAAACTTTCGCCATACCTGTAACACAAAATACCCATCGCTTCATGAACACGGTAGTCCCCGTTTCTTCCACTTCTCAATAACCTCTCCACCGCATCCAAACCATTCTTGATAACGGCATCCGTTCTCGAATCAGAGGCCAGCACCAAATGCATGACACTCTCCATAACAGCAAGATATTGCTCATCTCCCCTGTATTTTTCCTGTATTACATCAAAATACCGAATAGCACTGTTTTCGGAAACCTCCAGTTTACACTGGTATTTCAAAGCAGCGCTCTCTATATTTTCCGGCATAATTTCGAGTAAATAGAGCGCTTTAAGATATTCCTTTTCTTCTACAAGCCCCTTGACTGTTGCCAGATCAGCCTGAATTCCCTGTTCCGGGACAATTTTAAGCGCCCAGATAGCCATTCGAATGATTTCCGCTAACCTCGGACTCCAACCATCCCAACGTCCTCGAATGATCCCTTGATCATCAATAATTATAGCCGACGGATGATTGCCATGAAACGCCTCCGCACAAGCATCTGCTCCTTTCCCGTAACCGCAAGGATAATGAAGCCCGCGATCTTCCCACCATTTTTGGGCTTCACGCTCCGAAACCGTCTCGTGTGAATCCACTCCGATAAACTGCACTCCCCCGTAAGGCTGCATATTCCGGAATAGCACGGTGTCCAAATCGTGAACCAGATTAATACAACTACCACACCACGTGGACCAGAAATTTATCACGATAAACTTCCCTTTTAACGCCTTGCTATTTAACTTTTTATCAAAATAAAATTCCGGAGCAGGCTCTCCCACTTGTTTAATCATCTCCATCGTATTGCCTGCCGGTTTCCTGTAATCTGTCATCCAACCTTTGGAATAATCTCTCATAAACTTATTAAAAGCCTCGTAATCTTGAGCCTTAACAGCAATAACTGCAAACAATAATACAGCCATGTAAATCAATTTCTTCATCATCATTCTCAAATTAGTTAAATCACAGAGCCATGTCAAAAGAGACACTCCCGCCACGGCCCTGTGACACGAAAATTATTGCACAAAACACTGTATTAAAACAGCACCAAAATACATTCTCTATTTTCCCTTTCTCCTGAACAGCAATAACACACCACCCAGCAGAATCAACACCGGTAGAATCCATTGCAACATCGTCTTCACGTTTCCGGCGGCCTCCGCACCAATCGTCAGGTTATTGTCAACCGGATCGGGACGGGAAGTATCCACCGGGAGTTCCCCGTAAGACAACCATTCAAACATCGACATGATCAGCCCCCCGTTTATAGAAAGTATCCCCCTACGATTCGCCATCACCTCTCCCATACTGAAAGCATCCGCATCCCCGATAACCACAATTCGCTGTTCCTTTCCTGCCTGTTGACGCTCCAAAGCCATCATCGTGGTCTTCGTCCCGGCTTGCTCCCCGGCATTAAGATTCAACAGGGGTGTTTCATTCACAAAATCAATCGTCTCCAACTCGTTCCAGCTCGAAGGATCACGCCCAACCAGTAACGGGGTCACCCTAAAACCTTTATCTTCCACTTGCAAAACCGCTGAAGCCTCCGGCATCACGATCGAGTAAGGCCATTCAGGATGATTGGTTTTTATGTACAAATCGTCCCAAAGTTTAGATAATCCCTTGGCTTCATCGGTAGCTCTACAAAGAAACAGGCTAACCGGATATTCCCTTTCCTCGGCCTGCCCCAAAGCTCCGGGGCCACCACCCGCACCTCTGGCAGAAGGCATACTGGCAGCATTTTTATCCGCTATCTGATCCTGTTTCTGCACCAGAATCCCCGGTTCAAAACGCAATCCCAGTTTCTCCATCAACGGGGCCAAATAACTGTTCGTCCTCGGTTTTCCCGCAATAATCAAGTTCTTCCCGCTTTCCACGTAACGATATAATTTATCCAACTCCTCTTCCGAGAAGGGTTCCCTCGGTTCAGAAACGACCAGCACATCCAAACTATCAAGCAATTGAGAATTACGGCTCAATTTCACGTCCACCACATCAAAACCTTGATTAATCAAGGCCGAACGATAGAGCTTTTCCGACACCATATAGGAATAATCCCGGTTCCGATCTCCGGTAATCGTGCGGGCATAGTGATCCGAGAGGAAACCCACACTTGGTAATTTCATGCCAATCCGTTTTAACGCGGCGGAAATCTCCGTCTCAAAAGGAACCCTTTGAGCATCGTTAAACACCCGTAGAAAAGTCTTTTCCCCGTTTTCACGTTCCAGCAATACCACGAAACGATACCCCTCATCTCTCAAATCCACGTCCGGGTCAACTTTAGACAAAGGAACATATTTTTTAGCATTAACACCTTGAAACTTTGCCATCTCTTTCGCAGCCTCGCTCAACGTTTTCCCGGCAAAACGATGTGCAAAGAACCCATCCGTCGTGTCTGTGTAGTAATAAAACACATAATCCATTTTTGTCTCCGGCTTAAAACGAATATAAGAATTATAGCGTGCTATATCGGCCATCACCTTGGCAGGAGTAATATTGTAAATACTACCAAACAGATTCACGTAAGTCGTCATCTTCAATCCCCCGTCCAACTTGGACACGATCTCCTGGCTAGCTTCGGTCAACGTATTTGTCTTGGTATGCGTCGAATCGTGATACAATCGTAGCATGGGCCGGGAAGTCACGTACCCCAGTAACATCGCCACGATAAACACACCCAAGAATCGCCCGACTTTACTCAACATGGAACGGCGCTCCCGGATAAACTGCAATTTCAAAATCGCAAACCCGAGGAACATGGCCGTCATGATAACGAAATAAAGGAAATCCTCGCTGCAAATCATCCCGTTAATAAACGTACCGGCCCGTCGGTCCAAGGCCAGCCAATACGTGATGTCCCGGACAAAAGTATATTCCTGCCACAGCCCGGACACGAAACGCAGGAAAGTCAACAAAGCCAGCATATAAATAGCCGCCACGATCGGGTAAGTCGTCAGCGTGGACATGAACAGACCGATTGCCGCGTAAGTTCCGAAAAGAAGGTACAACCCCAACAACCCGGTCAACACGGCCGCCCAGTCAAAGGATTCAATCCAACATCCGCCAAGGATAACGTACACCAGCAACACGCTAAACATTAACAACCCGTACATCATCATCCCCAGAAACTTTCCCAGCACGATATGACGACTGGTAATCGGGGCCACGAATAACAATTTGATCGATCCCCGGCTGAACTCTTGGCTGATTAATCCCATCGTCAACAAAGGCATGATCATGTACAACAAATTACTAATCTTGGGCCACAACCCCCGTCCCGTGACATCGAAAAACAACGCCCGGGACAAATCAGACAACCCCCCGCCCCGGAATTCCTGACTTCTAGCATACGCCCAAAGCACATCCGTAAAGTTCATCGCAGTCATAAAGACAAAAAGGATCAGGATCAACCACGCAATCGGCGAGTAAAAAAGATTTGATAAC
Source organism: Butyricimonas sp. RTP31003st1_G1_RTP31003_210430 (assembly GCF_040920905.1). Taxonomy (NCBI): domain Bacteria; kingdom Pseudomonadati; phylum Bacteroidota; class Bacteroidia; order Bacteroidales; family Odoribacteraceae; genus Butyricimonas; species Butyricimonas sp. RTP31003st1_G1_RTP31003_210430. The sequence goes on from NZ_JBCOSQ010000021.1 coordinate 36,868, forward strand.
TCTAAACGAGCTATTCTGTATATTGCTCTCATAACATTTACTTCTTAGAATTAATTGATTATTTACCGGACAATTTAGCGAACACGGCCTCCATGGAACTCTTCTCCTTTCGCAATTCTGTCATATCCCATCCCCGGGAAACCGCCTCCCGCATCACTTGCTTGATCGTTCCCCGCTCCCCGTCATACCACAAGCGAACGCCATGATTGTCCAACACTTCCGCCCGTTTGATACCGGGTAACTTCATCAATTCATCCACGACCGGAAGCTGATCAAATTCCAAATAAAGCGTGTTCGGTTCAATATAATTATCAAAATCTTCCGTACTACCGGAAAAAACCACTCTCCCGTGTTCAATCATTTTGATAGAAGAACAGGTGGCCTGCACTTCCGACAAGATATGCGTCGAAAGCATCACGGTCCGATCCACGGCAATATCCTTGATTAACTGGCGAACTTCTAGTATCTGGTTCGGGTCCAACCCGTTCGTCGGTTCATCGAGAACCACGAACTTCGGATCATGTAGGATGGCCTGAGCCAGCCCGACGCGTTGCTGGTACCCACCCGAAAGATTACGCAATAACCGATCTTTCATGTGAGTAATGCCGCAACGTTCCTCGGCAACAGCGATCGCCGATTTAATCTTTTTCTTATCCATCCACTGTATTTCGGCACAAAAACGCAAATACTCGTCGATCGTCAGATCCGGGTACAAAGGCGGTTTCTGTGGCAAAAAACCAATTAACTTACGAGCCTTCACGGGCTCTTTCAACGTGTTTATCCCGTCGATATACACCTCGCCCGTGGTCTGTCTCATCACACCACAAATAATGTTCATCGTGGTTGACTTACCCGCCCCGTTCGATCCTAAAAGACCGACTACCCCGGCTTCATCGATCTGGAAATTAATATCCTCTATCGCCCAGCGACTGGAAGTGTACCGATGATACAAATGTTCAACTTTTACAATTGGATTTTCCATACAAACGATTTATTATTATAAAATTCTAGACATAGTTCTCCCATGACAGCAAGTTGCCATCATTTCTCTATACACATCTTTCAAAGCAAGATTGTATCCCAACTCCTCCTCTGTTTATAGAGGAGGTGGCACGAAGTGACGGAGGAGTTTATTTCAATGTAGTCAACTTATTTACAAAAACTCCCTCCCCCTTCGGGTACTCCCTCTATAAACAGAGGGAGAGTTGAATTACTCACCGTCTTTAGATATTATTTCTAACATCCCACATTATAACTCACAATAAAATAAGTCATTACAGAGATATGTATGCTCTATCGTCACTCAACTACTCGTAATACAACTCACCAATAACCGGTAAATCCACCCCCCAATCTTTAAACGCGGCGACAATAAGATCGTATTTTTTCTTAATGTTCCCCGCCACGTCCATCGACGGATGTAAAAAACCGGCATAATCATAATCCCCGATTACCCAAAACAACGGGTCAGGATAGGAGATTGAATTTACATCTATTTCCAGCATCTCCTTCGGCGTCGTAATAATCATCTCCACGTAATTCCGAATATCCTCGCTCTTTGCCGCTTCCTCGGAGTTCGCCAACCGTCCTAACCAACCTTCAGCCATCCACTCCTCGTAATAATCCGCGGACAAGGTTTTAGAATAATCCGTCACGGAAAGGAAATCCTCCAACTCCGCCATCGGGTAATCATCCACCAACTTCTCCGTCAACATCCACGTGTGCAACTCATTCTTCATCTCCAGCAAATCTTCATTCGTCATATTCTCCACGGACGCATCCCCATGACTAAATATCAGTGTATTGGCGATATTACTGAAATAATCCCGTTCCTGTTCTGCCAGATCCTTATTTCCCAAACGATAACAATAAGTCACATTCTTGGCAAGAATCACCTTTTTCACCATCTTCTTCTTCAGAAGTTCCTTGGAATAATGATTCAAAAACAACTTCTCGATCCACTCCAATTGCTTACCGACATATTCCTCGTCCGGCAACTCCACACGCAAACCGGCATTATAAAACGCTAGCTCACCATCATTAATTTGCATCGTATCATCCACAAATCCCGCCCATCGGTCATTCTCGTTATAATACACATCCTTATCCTCGAACTTATACAGGAAATAAATCCCGCAGTCTTCATACCAGCTCACGATCTTCGTGTCGTAATCGTGATTCCCTTGCGGAAGGACATAACGAAACTCCGGTTCTGTCGAAGGTGTCAACTTTTCGTCATCATCATTACATCCCGTCCACAAAAACAATCCTAATATTATTATCAAAAAATATCTCATAATACCCTTAGTTTTAAATTCCATGACTATTTATTCTGTTCCAATCTGGGATTCAAACGGATCACCTCTTCCGCGATCGGCAACACGTACCTGTTCTTCTGCAAAGTCGCCTCGGTCTTGTTGCCGGAAGCCGTCTCGAAAAGAGTATGATTAATTTCCGGCATACCGTACCTTCTCAAATCACACCAACGATGCATCCAGTCCCCGGCTAACTCCCGACGGCGTTCCTCTTGGTAAAACTGAAACAAATCATCCGGATCCGTGATATTCACCTCCTCATACGTGTACTGATTATTAAAACGGTGGCGACGTAATTCATTCAAATCATCTAAAGCCTTCCGGCAATAAGACGCATCCCCTCCGGCCATATATTTACGGATATATCCCTCGGCTCGATTCAAATACATTTCAGCCGTGCGAATCCCTTGATACACGCCATTATCACTTCCCCCGATAGATAAATAACTCCGGTAATACGTCACAGACGGGAAAGCCATTTTAAAATTCCATGCGAAATACAAGCAACCCCGTATATCCCGGATCGTCTTTTGTTGCACCATCGTTTGGTTACAGGAACCATATAAATCCAACAATTCATCGGAAACTATATAACAAGGATCAGAGGCCTGCATATCTGCCAATTCCCGGTAACCTTCACGCATCCAGATCACCTCGTCCGGCGTTCCGGTAGCATACACGGATAACGATTCCGGGGATCTAGGCAGTCCCCAATTCACCCTGTTCAAATCCAACAGATTCGGTTTCACCTGCAACACGCTGTCCGCGTAAGCTATCGCCCGGTCCCAATCCTCCATGTACAGATACACCCTCGACAAAAGAGCCTTGGCTGCCAAATGACCTATCCTCAAAAAGTTACGGTTATAATCATACTCTGTCAACAGCCGATTACCCCTCAACAAATCCTGTTCGATCTGCCCGTACACCTCGGCCACGGAATTACGAGGAAATCGTTCGTCCCGCACCTCCATCGTCAACTTCAAAGGCACTCCCGGATTCAAATTCGGGTCGCCCTCATTATAAGGCATTCCATACATATTCACCAACATCAGGTAATACATAGAACGTAACGTCAACGCCTCCCCCCGAAGGTTCTCCCTCAAAGATGTCTCCCCGGTCATCTCATCCAGACAATCCAGCACGATATTACATCCCAAGATCTTGTTGTAAGGCAACTCCCAGAAGGCAGCGTCATACCCGCCCCCGGCATTGTTGAACATATCTGCATCCCACAAAAAACGCCACCTCATATTCTCGAAATAAGTCCGGTAACCTTCATTCCCCAACCCGTTACACTTTATATCATCCGTGAAAATATCCATGATATTATACTGCACCTCTTTCTGTCCGGCATCCAGATAAGCATCTCCCAGCAACAACTGTTCTATATCGGTAAGTTCTGTCGGCCGAACTTCGGTTATACTATATTCGTCAAGGAAACCGTCACAACCGACAAGCATCCACAACATAAACGAACCAACGAGTGTTAATACGATCGACTTCATGCTCTTTATCTATTTTAATTAAAAACTCACGTTCAAACTAAAGGTAAAATTCCTCGTCAATGGCTGGCTTCCCTTCGCCACCTCCGGATCCCGGCTATCAAAATCGCTACTCACAATCTGGAAGGGATTGGATAACGTCATGGTAAAACCCACGTTCTGGGCAAACCGACGAATCAATCTCTCCGGGAACACGTAAGAAAGACTTATACTGTTGCAACGCAAATACCACGCGTCCACAACCCGGACATCCGAATTCGCCCACGCCTCGTAAGGATAAAGGCTCACGCTGGAATCTTTAAACGGGTACATCGGCAAACAATTCTCGCCCACCGGGATAGAAGGAATACTCGTGTATTTCTCGTCGCCTGATTCCCGCCAGCGTTTCAACAATTGAGTCGATGCATTCCTATACTCGCTCGGCATACCGTACGTGTTATTCATCTCTCCATACGGTGAACTCAAAAAACACTGGTTACCGGTTGATAAATAGAAAGAAGTCGCCAGCGTCCAATTCTTGTAGCGGAAGTTCATATTCAATCCAGCCGTTAAATCCGGGTCCAGCTTCCCGACATGAACCATGTACTGTGTCACATCCAGTTCCCCCGCATTCGTGGCCGCCCCGGACATATCGAATAAAGGCCCGCCATTTTTCGGGTTCAACCCGGCAAAACGGAATGCCCAGAAACTGGAAACAGGATACCCTTTCTTGTTATATTTCCCGCCTGTAACCTCTTTCCAATCTCCTGTCGGTTCAAATTCCGAACTCACCTCGTTATACACTTTCGAGGTATTGAATCCCAAGCTCCACACGAAATCTCGTGTCCGAACAGGTACCAAACTGAACGACAACTCCCAACCCGAATTTTTCATATTACCACCATTCACGTACATGGAATGCTCCCCGTTCTCGTAAGGAATCTCCCGTTGGGTAACCAAATCCTCCGTTTTCTTGTAATAATACTCGAACGAACCGTTTACCTTACTATGCAAAACGCTGAAATTAATTCCTAAATTAATCGACTTCGTCTTTTCCCATTTCAAATCGGGATTCGGTAATTTCGTGTAAGTCATCTTGAACTCTCCCGTCTCCGGGTCTAAAGGCAGGATCTTAGCAATCAGATTCGCACTCACATTCTCCACCACGTTCCCTTGATAACCGAAGGTTGCCGACAAAGACAAATAATTCAACAAATCCTGCCCCTGCAACCAATGTTCATCCGTCACGTTCCAACGGGCACCGATAGACCACACCGGCAGATATTTCTCCTTCTCATCCTGCCCGAAACGGTTGGAACCATCACCTCTCACGGAAAAATTCAAGGCATACCGATTGTCATACATATAAGAACCTGAAACATAGTAAGACAACGTGTTATTCAACGATTTCGTCAAAGAGGGAGCCGTACGCGCATACCCGTTCAGCGTGTAATTAGCATCCGTACTCGGTCTCGTACCCAGAGGCACATCCACGAACGACAAGCCCCGCTCCGGCATATAACCATAATTCGTTTGCGCGTAAGATTTATGCTTATTACTACTCAACTCACCCCCAACCATCACATTCACGGCGTGACGGCCAAAATTCTTTATATATTCAAACTGTCCTCGCCAGCTATAATTGAATCCTTCATTCTCATCCACGTTCAGCTCGCCTCCATAGGGCAAAGGCGAAACTTTGAAATCCGTGTCAAACACATCGTATTCGCCATAATTATACCCACGGATTCCGGCAATGTAATGAGTCCGTTCCGTAAACCACGACTCCCCGAACGTAGAAATAGAACCTCCCCCCAAAGTGGTAGAGAAAACAAAACCATCCAGAATAGTCCAGCGTGCATCAACACTCAGATTCAGGCTTCTACTCCTATTTTCATTCCCGGAATATTTCAATTCATTCAAAATATTATAATCATACCCGTTGTCCCCGCTAGCATAATAAAACAGGCTCCCGTCCTCCTCGTAACAAGCAATAGCTCGGTTAGCATTAATAGCATAATTGAACGGGTCCACACCATTGGCAAAAGCTTTTGTCTCCGTGTGTGAGCCGGATAAAGAGACATTCAGCCGTAGTTTATTCCAAAACGTCGAACTCAGATTCAACCGCCCGGTATAAGAAGTCTGTGAATTTCCCTTTGCCGTATTTTGGTTACTTGAATAACCCAGAGAGGCATAATAAGTCGAGTTTTCATTACCTCCCGAAAAACTCAACGAATGAGAATGAGAAAACGGGGTTTGGTAAAGCACGTCAAACCAGTTCGTGTTCACGGATTCCAACGCCTTAGCCCCCCGATCAAACTCGTCGTAAGAAATCTCTCCCCGCTGGTAAGCTAACGCCAAACCGATATAACCGATTTTATCATTCGGCACTTGAGCCCCCCTCTCGTAAGCCTCCCGGGAAAGGTCAACTCGCTGTTTGGAATTCATGATCTCCAGCTTGTCATAATTCAACTTCTCACCCACCGAAAAATTACCGGAATAGTTCAACGACAAACGTCCCCGCTCTCCTTTCTTCGTCGTGATCACGATCACCCCGTTAGCGGCCTTTACCCCATAAATGGCCGTGGCCGAAGCATCCTTCAACACGGTTATATCCTGAATATCATTGGGATTCAACCAAGCAATGGCCCCTCCGACAAAGTTCTTGATCATATCCATATTATCATCACCAATATTGGTCAATTCACTGGTGCTGAAAGGCAACGGGTCCTGTTGGATAATCCCGTCAACCACCCACACCGGATCGGCATTCCCGACCAGCGTGGAAGTACCCCGAACACGCACTTTCTGACGGGTACCGGTCAAACCGCTCTGGTTAATCACCATCACACCCGGCAGTTTCCCCTGCAACATCTGTTCGAGTGTCTGCGATCCGGTCATCACCAATTCATCGGCATCCACTTTCGAGTATGAACCGGCCATCGCTTTCTTTTTCACGGCCTGATAGCCCGTGACAACCACTTCATCCATTTTAATCAGATCCTCTTTCAAAACAACTCGCATCGTGTCTCTCGCCGTGCGGACCGAGAAGTCAACGATCTGGGTGGCAAACCCCACGAAAGAAAACTCCAGCCTACCCTCGGGAACAGGTAATTGCAACGAAAACCACCCCTTCGCATCCGTGGCAGTCCCGAGAGAAGTTCCCGATAATTTTACCGTAACCCCCGGCATCGCCCGCTTTTTCTCATCTACAACCCATCCTTTCAACCGGATGAAAATCCTCACGGGATCTTGATTGACCACCAAATCCTTGATCACGATCACATCATCCAGCAACGTGTACGTGAGCCCCGTCCCCTCCAACAAGCGACTCAACACATCCTTCAACACCTCGTTCTTGACATCGATAGAAAGGTGCTCAATCGCTTTTATCTTATCGATACTATAAAAAAAGCGAATCCCCGTCTGTTCCCGTAACTCCAGAATAATCGTTTCCAAGGAAACATCTTTCATCTGCAAAGACACCCTGTTCTCCTGGGAGAACCCCGTTGCCCAAGTACTGACCTGCAACACAACGGTTAATAAGAAAGTCAGTTTCATCATCAAAAAAACTTTTTTTAAGACATGGATAGGCACACCACGCCTATTAATCCAATTTTTTTTCATACATTTGAATGTTTAATTATAGATAATTATAACAACTTAGACGGGGTTGCCGGACCAGGGCAACCCTGTCTTATTTTTTATACACAGTAATCGTACGCTCCTTCACCACAAAGCGAACATCCCCGCCCGTCTCTATAAATCTCAAAAAATGCTCGACCATCTCGTACTTCTGTAAATCTCCCGAAAAAACCAGTCGCTTACACTCTTCGTTCGCGAAGAAGACCGTCACGTCATAATTCCGCTCGATCACCCTCATCAATTCCTCCAGCGTCAAATGACTAAACACGTAAAGCCCGTTACGCCATCCCACGTACTCTTTCAGATTCACTTCCCGCACATCCCACGTCCCCGTCAAAGAATCAGCGATAACCTGAAACCCCGGTTCCAGTACAACCTTCTTTTTATCCTTCCCCGTGAACTGCACGGAACCATTTACCAGCGTGGTCACCACCCGATGCTCTTCCGGGTAATCACGCACATTAAATTCCGTCCCCAACACCGTCACGCATCCCCGGGATGTATGCACTAGAAAAGGTTTCGATGCATCTCTCTCCACCTCAAAATAAGCCTCCCCCGACAACAGATACACCTCCCGGCGATCCTCTCGAAAACGTACCGGGAACTTCAACCGGGAATCAGCATTCACCCACACTTTCGTTCCATCCGTCAGCACCAACATATACTCCCCTCCCCGCGGGACATTCAACTCGTTATAAGCAATTCTATCCGTTGGCGTTACATTTTCCGAGGCATACACCACCTTCACGGAATCCCGGGTAATCTTTATCCCATCCGCCTCCCGAACCTCTCCTTTATCCTCTCCCAAATCAATCCGGGTCCCATCGTCCAGCATAATATATCCCTTTGACATGATGGGCTGTATCTCTTCAACTAACTCCACGTGATTCCGTTTTTCCCAATGTACATTCAACCAGTAAGCTGTCCCTCCTAGAACAAGAGCCAGTAAAAATGAGGCAGCAATCCCCACCTTCCGTATCACCCGGACTTTCCGTCCCCGTCTCACGTATGTCTGAAATTTCTTGTACCCATCCTTCGAAGAAAAACGAGAAGGTTCCTTCAGCCAAGACACAAGCTGTTTTTTGTCTTCCAGCCCGGAAGCATTATTCAACAAGCCCGGTTCTCGCATCAATTGCTGAAACTCCTTTTTCGTCTCTTCATCTTCCTCGTTGAAAAAGTTTCGAACCACTTGTTGAACAACCTCAAATATAGTATGACCGTGACGTTTCATTACACTTTTTATATTGGATTCATTTATCAAATCCAAAAAACCGAAAAAGTATAAAAAGAAAAATGATTTTTTTACAGAAAAAATAACATGGCCACGATCCAGTACTTGCCAAGTTCCTGTTTTATAAATTTATAGGCTAGATATTTTTGTTGTTTAACCGTATGAATCGTCACGCCCAACTTCGCCGCAATCTCCTCCCCGCTCATCCCGTCCATGCTCATCAAGATCACTTTCCGACGTTCTCCCGGTAATAAATCAATCAACTCCCTCAACTTGCGCAACACCTCTTCCCGCACCACGCTCGAAAAATCCTCTTCGGACATCTCCCGTTCCACCTCACTCCACAACCTCAACCGGGCCTCTTCCGTGTTCCGGTCCCGCAAATATTTCAACGCGTTGTTCGTCACCGAACGATACAAATAAACCGTCAAAGCCTTCTCGTTCTCGAAAACAGCTGTTCCGTTCCACAAGTTCACGAACACCTCCTGCACGACATCCTCCGCCACGTGATCATCCAATAAAATCCGAGCCGCATGATGACACAAACTTTCATAGTAAGAGTCGAACAACTCTTGCCACGCTTTTTCGTCTTTACGATTTACCCCGTAAACTAATTTCGTATATCCATCACCAAGCTCCATATAAATGTGCTACTTAAAAACAAATATATGAAAAATATTTAGTATTGGTTATAATTTCTTCTTCGAACCACCTTTTCTTTTTTTCTTCTTCTTTTTCTTAATCTGATTCTTATAGCTCAAATAACAAACAAGAGCAGTTGCAAGCATTCCTCCTCCCACGAACAACACCCCGTACCCATCCATCGTGCCATACTGGACATTCCCCATTGACCCGGAAGTATATCCCCCAGACGTCTGTCCCGTCAAGATCATATAAACCCCACCAAAGACAAGTATGATTCCACCCAACAGGCATATCACGCTACCCACTCGATTCCATTCCATAATCCCAATTATTCATGTTACAATCCCCTCCAAAACTCTTGAAACCGACTTTCACCTCTAACGGCCTTTCAATTCTCCGAATGATACTCCACCACCCGGTCGAAATGCGGAACCACGAGAGCCTCCACCACCTTATCTCCGAATTGTTTCCTTTCAATCTGAATTGTCCGGTCCACTTCTTCCCCGAAAGCCTCCTTTATCCTTTGATGAAGGAACAACTCATACTTATCCAAATTACAACACAAGTAATCCAAATCCGCCTGAATCCCCACAGGCACCCCTTTATCACTCATCCCGATATACACGGTTCCCCCCTGTCCATTCAAAAAACTGCACATATCCTGCATGATCGAATCCAGCTGAGCCTCCACGTCCACATGTCTCGCCCCCACCGGATAGACCAGTGAATTCTTAAACGTTTGCTTTTCTTTCATGTTCCCGACTATGGTATCCTCCTTCCCCTTCAAAGACAACAATTCCAATAACTCATCTTCCCTCCAACGGGATTCTTCCGTAAGATTTCCCTGCCCCTCCTTAGCCAATATAGATTCGGCCACTTTAGCCACGTAATCATCCTCAGAATGAGAAAGACGTTCCAAATCCCCCGCGAAAGAACGATCCCCGTAGGATGCCAGCATCCGGATCACCGCCCACAAAGGTTCCAATGCCGGGTAAGCCCGGAAGTCCTTCTCCAGTGCGCCCAGATCCAGTGTTTCTAAACGTCCCTCTATAAATTCATACTTCACGATCAAATGATTGATCAGGCAATCATAATACCCTTTCAAACGATAATCTCCTAACACGTGAGCCAATAAGCGAATAAAATAAAGTAAATTCAGATTCTCCAAACAAACCTCTTGCGTCAGGTAAAGCTGCAACAGCCGGATCAACTCCTTCACGTACTTACCTGAAACCCCGATAGAACGCTCGATCTTCCCCGTGTTAAACTTCCCCTGTCCATCCCCGTTTTTATATTTCTTGCACTCTTCTATATAACTGTAAACCAGATTAGCAACCGCCTCGTGCCGGTCAAATCGTTCCTTCGTGGCACCTAGAATCTTTCCTTTGATCCTCCCTACCGGGGGAACATCGGTAACCTCCAAAAGATAATACCCCCCTCTCTCCTCACTCACCCCTTCAGCAAGAGGAGTCGAAACCAAGAAACCACTTTCAGACAACCATGTCAGGAAACCATTCTTCTCACTCAGGAGTAAGGCGTTGCACTGATCCCCTACCCGCAAATGCTCCACGGCCACTTGATTCAGTTCCTCCCAGATCGAGAACTGCAAGCGATCATCCTCCGACTCCACCACCGTCGCTGTCATAATATCCCCGGGATGAAGAATATCTTTTAAACTATCCAACCTTGCCCGTGTCACTTGGCTGACATGCAAAATGCCCTGTCCATCATACCGCGGGTCCACGATCGTAACGAAAGCCAGCGTGGGTTTAAAATTATGCACCAGCTTCACCCGTATATTCACGACAGCCCCCACGGGCGGCCGCTTTTTATGAATCACGCTCTTTCTCAACTCATCCGAAAAGTCAGCGAGGATACTTCTCCACGCTTGGGTTGTCCCCACCAACCCTTCTTCAAAACTCAACTTTTTCTTACTGTACCCGAGTTTCAAAGCGACACCGTCAATCTCCATCAGCGTGTCAAACTTTAAAGAAACCGGAGCGGCAAGCGTGATTGCTTTCGTTTCCACTAATAATTGCCCGTGTCCCTCGTACAGACGCCCCTGACAATTTCTAATCGCGTCAACCGTCTTTTCTGCAATAGATTCCATCAGGACAGGAATGGAGAATTTTAACAATTCCTCCCACGTGAACACGGCATTCTTCTGGTTAAACAATAAAGAATTAAACGCATTCTTCCGAATCACTTCATCTTCCTTATCCTGTAATACATACAAGTATCTGAAAAACATGGAACGCAAGCTTGCCAGTTCTTCCTGCACGGGATCCCCCAACAAAATCCGGGCCCCAAGAATCCAAACAGCCTCCTGAATCTGATCCCGGGTATGTCCCTCAAAACACAGCGCATCATCCTGTTCTCTCACAAGAGCTACCCGTTCGTTAAAACGTTCCATCACCCTTGGATTAGGTTTATTCAACGTGTTATACACCAGTAAAACGAGCCCCCGTGCCGGCAATAAATGCAACCTCGGACTAAACCGAACGATCGTCAGTAGCGTTATCCACACGAGCGATTTCTTGTACAGGTAACCCGACACCATCAATTTCTCTAACTTCGAAGTAATATACTCCCCTTCTTCCTCTGCATCAATCAACCGGATCGCCTCTCTACTGGCAATAGCCTCATCCAGATAACGTTCCACTTGCATTCGGGCATCATTCAACTTGACCCCTTCAAAACATTTCAAATAATCGGACCCCTCAAGCATCCATTCCAATATACGAATAAAAATATCATTCAGAAGATCATAATCTTCCAAGATCATTTCCTCTCCCCCTAACTCCGCACGAACAACACCCAAGAAAGAAAATATCCACTCCGGCCCTTGTTTTCCAACAACCGTGAAATCATAATCGCAAATATACTCGTCAAGAATACTCGCCTCTTCTTTCGTGAGAGGAAGTTCCTCGAACAAGTGTTCAGGAGATACAAAATCCATTATTCTTATTTTTATTTAATGCAAAAAATATTTAAACATACACTTTTTGGTAAAGCGCCGCACCTCATGACAAAAAATCAATGTCTCCATCCCTTCTCCAATGAATCGCAACCATACAAAAGTAACAACTTTTTTCTGAAAATCAGCACTTCAGGCTATTACAATTTTATCACCCTCTCTTCCAACATTTATTCCTCTTCATAAAAAACATTTTCAATCTCGCCTATTTTTTGCTACATTCGCCCACATCAACATAAACACAAAAACATACAAAACCATGATCCGCTACTTCCAACAACAAGACGAAGACTCTGTCATCCGGATATGGCTGGAAGCATCCGCCATCGCCCACTCCTTCATTCCCCGTTCCTACTGGGAAAACAAAGTTCCGGATATGCGTAACAAGTACCTGCCACAAAGCCAAACCCTCGTCAATGAAGACGAACACACAAACGAGATCACGGGATTTATCTCCTTAATCGGCAACTACATCGCCGCCCTTTTCGTCTCTCCTGACCGACAAGGCCAAGGAATCGGACATTCCCTTATGACTCGTATCAAGTTACAACACCCCGAATTGGAATTAAATGTTTACGCGGAAAACACGCAAGCCTTGACATTCTACAAACGCCAAGGCTTTACGATCACACGTGAACAAACCGACGAACAAACCGGCCGGCAAGAGTTCACGATGAAATATCAACAAGACGCTTAAAGCATCCCCGACAATTCCTGTTCCAACATCCCCGATCCCCTCAAATCATTTCTCAACCGGGCATTCCCGTCCCGATCGACAATGACATACGAGGGAATCCCGTCCACGCCGAAATAATCACATATATAATCCCATTGTTTACGATTCAAACGATAATGCTCCCCCTCGATTCCTGCCACCATCTCCAACCATTTGGATTCCGGAGAAGATTCGTTCGTGATATACACGAAAACAACATCCTTATCCTTGAACTTATTCTTCCTGGGTTCAAAAGAGGCAATCGCCCCCCGGCAAGGTCCGCACCACGTGGCCCACAAGTCCACCATCACCACTTTCCCCTTATACCGGGCCATAATAGCATCGAATAGCTTTTTCTCGGACACCGACGGAACCTCCCGGATTCGTTTTCCCGCTTTCACCTTACTTTCCGCAACTTTCGCGTCAATCTGCTGCTTCACCTGTTCAAAAGCCTTCGTGTAATAGGGGTCGATAGATGCCAGGTTCCGCTGTTGCTCTTTCGTCAAGGGTTTCATATTCTCCAATTGCTCGTAAATACCCTGCAATTTGAAATAATCAATTAAAAATCCTTCTTGGTTCCCCAGTATCTTTTCCAACCGATTCAACGAGGGAATCCGGTAACCAACAATATCAAAACAATACGGGAAATCACGAGCGTACAACATATCCAACCGGTTCACATCCAAATCCTTCAACACCGCAAAATGCTTATCCGTGAACTCCGGGGCCTTGAAATCGATCTCCCGTTGATCCCACCCGATATGATTCGCCTCCCGGTAAGCCGTTTCCAAATTAGACTCCCCGGAACAAACCAGCCTCATCACAAAACCTTTCACCCCGATCTCCCGGTATTTCCGTACCCCGTCCGGCAGCGCCTTGTCATTCGCCAAACGATCCATCTCGGCCCGGCAAAGCTTCATCACGTACGCGATATACTCGTCGGCATTCATCCCGTTTATATCCTCATAGAAAGAATACATGGAAAATCCATCCTCGTACTCATCCTGTAACGCGTAATTCAAGGGGATAAATCGACTTTCCCCGACCACGTAAGCCAAACGATGAGCCTTCATCCGGTCTTTCTGGTAGCGGGAAGCCCTTCGGGTAGCCTCTTCCAAATCGACATACACCTCCACGTCATCCCCCGGATCAAGCACGATCATCGTGTGGAAGAGTGTGTTACTCAAATAGACCCACGTCGTGGAATATTGATCAAACTCAAACGTACAGCTATGATCTTTATCAATCCTCTTCGACAACTCCTTCCCGGGGCTAAACATATCGCTCACGAAAAGCTCGACATCTCGCCCGTCCATCAAATCACGATAACCGCATAAACGCACTTTCACCCTCGTTTTCCCCGTCTTCAACTCAGCCGGTGGTAACGTGGTAGCTTCCTTCCAGTCCCGGGCAGACACGTCCGACGGGACAGCCATGGCAGCCACTTCAACATCAGGATTCAAATTCAATCCCCAAACATGCCAGCCCCCCAGATTCATCCGGCTCTCGATCAAATCGATCGAATTCACCCCTCTCGGGAGCGGCGGGAAAAACAACTTGAACGAGAGCAACCCGGTATCACGCATCTCGAATTTCTCGCTCAACTTCAATCCTTCCGACTTCAAGGCAAGATTCTTTTGCCCGTTCGCCAAAATATAGATCCCGGAATCCACCCGGGCCCAGCCACCGGGAAATTGCTCGACATCGGCATAAATAATAGTAGCCGTGTCATTCAAAACAATACGGGAGATCTCAAGTGATGCAGAATTTTTAGCCTGAAAGGCCGGGTAATCAATCACCCGTTCCCTCGGTTGGCAAGCGACGAGAATGCCCACGAACAGGAACATCAAGACAATTCGACTTAATTTTATCATATTTGCTATTTTATCAGGTCCACACAAAGGCCTGTTGTTTCCTCGACATAAATATACAAATATTTTAACAAAATGCTTACTTTTACGGCATAAAAACGAATACATGTCACATAATATCACGATATACACAGACGGAGCCGCCAGCGGTAACCCCGGACCGGGAGGCTACGGGGTCGTACTTATGGCCGGACCGCATCGTAAAGAGCTGTCGGAAGGTTTCCGCCGGACCACGAACAACCGTATGGAATTGCTCGCCGTCATCATCGGGCTTGCCGCCCTGCGCTTCGAAGGGAGCAACGTGACCATCTACTCCGACTCGAAATACGTGGTCGATGCCGTTGAAAAAGGTTGGGTATTCGGTTGGGAAAAGACCGGATTCAAGAAAAAAAAGAACCCAGACCTCTGGCGACAATTCCTCGCCCTTTATCGCAAACACCGCGTGAAATTCATCTGGGTAAAAGGACACGCCAATATCCCGGAAAACGAACGTTGTGACCAGCTCGCCGTGGCCGCCTATAAAGCCCCGAACCTGCAAATCGATGAATATTATGAAGCAGAACAGAGTTCTGACGAACAACTTTTTAGTGAATAGGCAAAAAAAATTGTCAATTGTTAGTCAAGGAGATTCTAAAATAACTATTTTCGCGCTACAATCTAAAACTAGAAAAAGTAACATCATTCATCACAAAAACTTATAGAGATGAAAAAAATATTAATCGTTGGTGCAGGGGGACAAATCGGTTCCGAACTGGTACCCCACTTGAGATCCATTTATGGAAACAACAATGTAGTGGCAGCTGATATTAGTGCTGAAAAATGTAAAGCATTGGCAGAAGCAGGTCCATTCGAGGAATTGAACGCTCTTGACGGGGAAGGTTTCAGTGCCATCGTGAAAAAATACAATATTGACACCATTTTCAACCTGGTTGCCCTGTTATCAGCCACGGGAGAAAAGAACCCAAAACTAGCTTGGGACATCAATATTGGTGCTTTAACGAATTCTCTGTACATTGCCAAGGATAACAATTGTGCCGTGTTCACACCGAGTTCTATCGGGGCCTTCGGGAACGATACCCCAAAAGACAAAACTCCCCAAGACACGCTGCAACGTTCTAACACCACGATTTACGGGGTTTGCAAGGTAACAGGCGAGCTTTTAAGCGACTACTACTTCAACCGTTTCGGTGTTGACACCCGTAGCGTGCGTTTCCCGGGATTGATTTCATACGTGACTCTCCCCGGTGGCGGAACCACGGATTATGCCGTAGAGATCTACTACGACGCCATCCGCAAAGGTTCATTCACCTGTAACGTGAAAGAGGGAACCTACATGGACATGATGTACATGCCGGATGCCTTGAATGCAGTTGTACAATTAATGGAAGCCGATCCCAGCAAATTAAAACACCGGAACAGCTTCAACATCGCATCCATGAGCTTCGAACCCGAGCAAATCGCTGCCGAAATCCGCAAACACCTCCCCGACTTCAAGATGGATTACCAGATTGATCCGGTGAAACAAGCCATCGCCAACAGCTGGCCAAACAGCATGGACGACACTTGCGCCCGCGAAGAATGGGGTTGGGCTCCGAAATTCGACCTTACCAGCATGACAAACGATATGTTGATCAAGGTGAAAGAAAAATTCGACAAAGGATTGATCAAATAAAGATTACATAAAAGAGCCGCTTGCTACAAAGTGGCTCTTTTCCTATAAACTCATCTTGCCAATCACCTATGGAATACGTTCACTTTCTGATTGACTTTATCCTCCACATTGACACTCACCTAGCAGATCTCGTGGCGCAATATGGAATTTGGATATACGCGATACTCTTCGCAATAATTTTCTGCGAAACCGGCTTAGTTGTAACCCCCTTTCTACCGGGAGACTCTTTGCTATTCGTGGCAGGAACCCTAGCGTCTCTCCCGACAAACAACATAAACGTTCACCTTATCGTGGCCTTCCTCTGTATCGCCGCCATATTAGGGGACGCATCCAACTACCTAATTGGCAGATTATTCGGGGATAAATTGTTCAGCAACCCGAACTCCAAAATATTCAAGCAAAGCTACTTGGAACAAACGCACAACTTTTATCAGAAACACGGGGGAAAAACCATCATTCTAGCCCGTTTCGTTCCGATTGTCCGTACTTTCGCACCTTTCGTTGCCGGAATGGGACACATGAGCTATCGCCATTTCGCAACCTTCAACGTGGTTGGCGGCGTCATATGGGTAGCTTTATTCACCTATGCCGGGTACATCTTCGGTGGCTTGGAAATTGTTCAGAAAAACCTAAAATTACTCATTGTTCTGATCATCGTTATCTCGATACTCCCGGCCATCTTCGAGATATGGAGAAATAAACGTCAAACGAAACGTGTCGCTTAACACGTTTCGTTTCACATATTTCTCTCCATTTACAAATCTTTTCCTTCTATTGTTTTTCAAACTTCACCTTCAAGGAGCCGGAGACACGGAAGACCTCGATCCCATCCCCGTCAACCTGTCCCATCGGGATGAGACTATTACTAGCCGAGCCACTCTTATAGAAAATCGCCACGTTCCCCCACGGTTCGTAGAGCATAATACTTCCCGCCGTGGGATTACCTCCCCGGGGAGCCCCCTCGGTAGACAACTTCGGTGAAGGATAGAAAATTTTCTCCGCCCCGGCGTAATCGCTCAACTCCACCTCCAACGGCAAGCGAGCCAGAAATGCCTTCGCCGTCACGTTATCCTCCATTGTCGCCGTCACCGTCCGTTCCCCGATAGTAATCTTCACTTTCAGCGAACTCACCTCATCCTCCTCTTCTTCCCGGTTAGCACCCAACCCTTCAAGCCACGTTGCCACCCGGCTCTCCATCTGGGCAAGCCCGCTTGACGTCAGCAACAAAGTCTCTGTAAAAGTTGCTTGCGGACAAAACCCCCGGGCCTCATTTGCGGAAGTTGACATCCCGCTACTCCCGCTCGTGGCAAACAGGGCAATCCGTTTCCCCTCCAATTTGGAAGCGTGTTCATGCAGGAAAGCCTGCATCGGCGTGGCCATACGACCATACCAGATCGGGTAACCGATAAAAATAAGATCATACTTGTCAAAGTCATCCACGGACGTTGCGATAGCCGGATAATTCCCCCTATCGATAGCCGCCAGTTCCTCGCTTGCCCGGTCAAGCATGGCATTATAATCCTCCTCGTAAGCCGTCACGGGTTCCACTTCCAATATATCACAATTAAGTATCGTGCTAATCTGACGGGCCACTTTTTCCGTGTTCCCGGAACGGGAACTATAAAGAACCAAATATCGACGGTTACCGACCGAATCCACGGACATACCGGGTTCCTCGTCCGGTACAAACGAATTATCCCCCGAACTGCCACACGCTGCCATGGACACCAGGACCAACAATATGAACGGAATAAATAATAACTTTTTCATATCTCCACTTTTTATTCAAATTAATAATCGTAGTCTTTTCAATCATACGTTTTACATTGATACAAATGTAGATCGGGAAAAGCGGCCCGCCTGTATACGATTTACAGAAGTTTATACCTGAATTACGGAACTTGAAAACACACCGATTATTTTTCCGATAAAATATCTTATTTTTGTGAGTAGCTAATAACGAACAACATGGAAGAGATACTGAAAATAAACAACGTGGACGACTACAACAAACTCTTCGGATTGGAAACTCGCCACCCGTTAGTCAGCGTCGTCGATTTATCACAATCCACCCAATGGCCCACACAGGCAATTTTTAACTACGGCATCTACGCCCTTTTCCTAAAAGACATCAAATGTGGCGACATTCGCTACGGACGGCAGTTCTATGACTATCAAGACGGCACCATCGTCAGTTTCGGCCCGGGACAGATCACCGGAATTGACATGGCTCCCGGAGTTCGCCCCATGGCCCACGGGCTACTGTTTCATCCGGACCTCATCCGGGGTACGGCACTCGGACAAGAGATTCGTAACTACACGTTTTTCTCCTACGAGGTAAATGAAGCCCTACACCTCTCCGAGGAAGAACGCCAAACGATCATAGATTGCCTGAATAAAATACAAGCAGAATTGGAACACGCCATTGATAAACACAGCCGACGGCTGATCACGGCAAATATTGGAGTACTATTGGACTACTGCCTCCGTTTCTATGACCGACAATTCATTACCCGCAACCAGCAAAATAACGACATCATCGTCCGGTTCGAACGTTTGCTGGATGAATATTTTGATGGCCCGACGCCGCAACAAGAAGGCTTACCCTCGGTCAAATACTTCGCAGACAAGGTCTTTCTTTCCCCAAATTATTTTGGCGATATGATCCGCAAACAAACCGGGAAAACGGCCTCGGAATACATCCAGACCAAGGTCATCGAACGTGCCAAGGAAAACCTACTCTCCTCGGACAAAACGATGAGCGAAATCGCCTACGATCTGGGATTCCAATATCCCCAGCATTTAAGCCGGATGTTCAAACGGGTGGCCGGATGCACCCCCAACGAATTCCGAGCCCAGAATTGATAAAAAAAATGGGTATCCCGTAAATACAAAACGGGTACCCATCGGGTCGTTCTCCCCACGACAAACCTTTTAAGTCCCTTATTTCATAATCATTACATCAAGTATAATAGATCACTTGATGATCACTTCCGGATAAAAAATTATAATCACACTATTAAAATTCTATTAAAACGCTATTTAGTATAGCGCTTTAATAGCGTTTTAATAGCGTTCTAATAGCGCTTTACACGAAAGTGATCAGCTATTGCTCATGTATAATTTCACAAATCGTTATTAACAAGGGCATAAATAACCACCTAAAAATCATACAACTAACAATATCAAAAACGATTATTTGGAAGAAAGCTAAAACATTCTCCCCGACAAGCAATTCAAGTTGTCTAAACATCTCTCAAGAAAGAAAAACGGAGATTTTGAAACTTTATATATAAAAATACGAAAATAAAACAGTACATTAGTAACTTTATTTAAGAGGGACAGGCGTTCTTTTATCGCCCATACCCGATATTTTACGATTTAGATTATGCCAAAGAAAGAGAAAAAAAGCAAGAGAGACATCGGTAAAAAAGAATTACACCGATTATTATACGATATATTTTCCGGTAACCCCGATCAAAACTTCAATTACAAGCAACTAGCCCAAAGACTAGGCATCAAGAACATGAATGCCAAGCAATTGATCATGACCGTTCTTTACGAGATGAAAAATGACAATATGCTCACGGAAGAATCAACCGGGGTATTCAAATTCAAGGTAAATACCATTTACGTGACCGGAATTATTGACTTGACGGCCAAAGGTACCGCCTACTTGATCTCGGATGATTGCCAGGAAGACGTTTTCATCCCCCAGGTTGGCTTGAACCACGCCTTAAACGGCGACAAGGTAAAAGTGTTGCTCTACGCCCGGAGTTCCAAAAGACGCCCCGAAGGGGAAGTGGTGGAAATCCTCGAACGCAAGAAAGAGACATTCGTGGGCATCATACAATGCTCCAAACAATACGCCTTTCTCGTTCCCACGGGCAAACAGTTACCCTACGATATATTTATCCCCTTAACCGACTTGAACGGGGCCAAGGATGGAGAAAAAGCCATCGTCAAGATCACCGAGTGGCCGGAGAACCAGAAAAACCCCGTGGGTAAAGTGCTGGAAGTTCTCGGAACACCGGGAGACAACGACACGGAAATGAATGCCATCATGGCGGAATACGAACTGCCCGTGCAATTCCCGACAAACGTGGAAAAAGCCGCAAAGAGAATAAAGGATGCCATCCCGGCAGAGGAGATCAAGAACCGGAGAGACTTCCGGGAAGTCACGACGTTCACGATCGACCCGAAAGACGCCAAGGACTTTGACGATGCCCTCTCGCTCCAAAAAATGAAAAACGGGAATTACGAGGTCGGCGTGCATATCGCGGATGTCAGTTTCTACGTAACCCCGGATTCGGTGCTGGACAAGGAAGCTTACTCCCGTGCAACATCCGTGTATCTCGTGGACCGCACGATCCCGATGCTACCGGAACACCTGTCCAACGGGTTGTGTTCGCTGCGTCCCGACGAGGAGAAACTTTGTTTCTCGGCGGTTTTCGAGTTGAACGATAAAGCCGAGGTAGTGAAACAATGGTTCGGACGGACTATCATCAAGTCAAACCGCCGTTTCACTTACGAGGAAGCCCAAGCCATGATCGAGGGCGGCGAGGGTGACTATAAAGAAGAGATATTAACCCTTAACGATCTGGCACAGAAATTACGGGCCGCCCGTTTCCAGAACGGTGCCATCGCTTTTGACCGGATCGAGGTTCGTTTCGATATTGACGAGAACGGGAAACCCACGGGCGTGTATTTCAAACGCTCGAAAGAGGCCAACAAACTGATCGAAGAATTTATGCTTCTCGCCAACAAAAAGGTGGCCGAAAGAATCGGAAAAGTCAAGGAAGACCAAAAAGCCAAAACATTCGTGTATCGTATTCACGAACAACCGAACACCGAGAAACTGGAAGATTTCGGCCGCTTTATCGCCAAGTTCGGTTATCGCATCCGGACAGGTACACCTCGCCAAATCTCCTCTTCCATGAACAAATTGATGGAAGACGTGCAGGACCGCCCGGAACAGAACATGATCGAAACGCTGGCTATTCGCACGATGGCAAAAGCCGTCTACTCGACGGTGAACGTGGGACACTACGGACTGGCTTTCGACTACTATTCGCACTTCACGTCACCGATCCGTCGGTACCCGGACGTGATGACCCACCGCTTGCTGCAACGTTACCTTGACGGCGGACGCTCTGCCAATGCCGAGAAGTACGAGGAGATGTGTAAACATTGCTCCGACATGGAACAAATCGCCGCCAATGCAGAGAGAGCTTCCATCAAGTACAAGCAAGTCGAGTTCATGAGCGACAAACTGGGCGAGAATTTCATGGGAACGATCTCTGGTGTAACGCAATGGGGTTTCTACGTGGAACTGAATGACACCAAATGCGAAGGACTTGTTTCTATCAACGAGCTGGAAGGAGACTATTACGAGTTCGACGAAGAAAACTACTGCATCGTGGGGCGTCACCACCGGAAAGTGTACCAACTAGGTGATCAGGTACTCGTGAAAGTAGCAAAAGCTAATCTGGTTGCCCGTCAACTGGATTTCGCTCTCGTGGAAAGTACGAGTACCACAACTGCCGCCCCGGCAAAAGTGGTTCCTCCCAAAGCCAGTGGCAACCGCCAGCGCCCGGAACGTAAACTCCGACGGGGAAGGCGAGGAGATGCACCAGCAAGAAGAAACGAGAAAAAAGGAAAGAAAAGAAATAAAAAAAGTTGAGTTTCAAAACTCAACTTTTTCATGGTCTTATTTCCATATCACAAAATCTGTCCTCGTTTGATTATCATCCGAATTTTCCGCAACTCCTTAATATCATCATACGGGTTACCGGGGAGGACTAACAAATCAGCTTGTTTCCCGACTTCCACGGAACCCACTTTATCGGCAGCACCCAACACCTCTGCAGCTACTTTTGTCACCGTGAAAATCGCTTCCATGGGGTAAAAACCGCATTTCTCCACGTACAAGTCAAGTTCGTCGAAAATAAAAGGAAAGGGACGGTTTAAATCATTGATGTAATCGGTACCCGCACAGATTTTCACACCGATCTGGTTTGCCCTTCCCACAAAACGGGCAGACCAATCCATCTTATTTTCCATACACAAGAAAAGAGTAGGATCAAAAATAAGTCCTTTTGATTTTACGGTTTGTAGAAACCGTTCTACCGATATTTTATTATGATCAATCTTGTCGTAAAATTTCTCGTAATTCTCAAAGATATTCCCGCTCAACTCTTCCGATACCCCTTCCCACTCCAACATATAAGCATGAGAGATCACCTGTACCCCGGCATCCGCAACATCCCACGGTTTGGCGGGGAAAAGCGTGGCATGTCCCCATACCTGTAACCCGTGTTCCTTGGCTTTTCGAACGACCGGTAACAATGTTTCCCGGTCAAACCCGCCATAAATCTTTACTCCCGTGCATCCCCATTCTTTCGCATCCTCCATCACCTTATCCAAATCGGAATCAGGACGAATACACTGCATCCAAGGAGCATAAGGTTCAGGCCAGCCTTCCACCATACTTTTCTCCCGGTCATTCCCTTCAAAATAAGCCGGTCCGGCCATGAAGGCCGCATAATAGATGTCCGGCCCCAAGTATTTCCCCTGTTGTACTCCCTCCTTCAATTCTCGCAATACCCGGGCATCTCCCGCCGCATCCCGGATAGAGGTTACCCCGTGGCGTAAGAAATATTCTAAATGCTTCGCCCGATCCGCCTGTGATTCCTTCGGATCATTCGCAATATGCACGTGTGCATCGATCAATCCCGGCATCACGTACATTCCCGTCAGATCTTTCACCTCTCCAGAAACGCCAGTCCCGGCACCTTTACCAACCGCTTGAATTATTCCCTCTTTTATCACGACATCCTGTCCCTTGCGGATGCTTCCTTCCACGACATCCACGACATTCACATTCTTCAGGATGATCGCCTTCTCCTGCGCATTTCCATGGAAACAACACAGGAGAGATATTATAACACAACCTATTAATCTCATGATCTCTTCTGTCTTATGATTTCATGTATCTCTTCAACCTCCGGATTCTTCAACAAGATATTCCCGTCCGGACCTATCAGATAAACCGTGGGAACTTGTTCCACCTTGTAAGCCTTCCGCACTTCACTCTGTTCAAAACCAGTCTCGTCAATCAACTGCACCCACGCTACCCGGTCTTCCTTCAATGCCTGTAGCCAAGGAGCCTTTTTACTATCCAGAGAAACAGAAATTACTTCTAATCCCGCATCCCGTAATTCCGGATACTGTTGGTTCAATTCCTTGTTCTTTTTTCGACAAGGAGCGCACCAAGATGCCCAAAAATCCAAAAGCACGTGTTTCCCCCGGAAATCAGCCAATCGGATCTTCTGCCCTTTTACGTCCGGTAATTCAAAATCCGGAGCTTGTCCGATCAATTGTTTTGCTTTCAACTTATTGTAAGCATCAAAAATCCTCGTCTTCATCCCGCTATTCGGAATGCTATCTCCCAAAGCTTCGATTGCTTGAGTAAAAAATTTAAAATCAACCTCACAATAAAAAAGGATTTCGTGTATCAGGTTTTGTGCAATTTCCGTTCCGGCAAATTCACGAATACCTTCTAACACAAGCTCATTCTTTCTCGTGAACTTTTGATCCAGCATTTCCGAACGGGTGGCTTTCTGATGAATGTCCGTGATGGTATCGTAACCCTGACACTCCTTCTCGTAATCCTGATTCAATTTATCGAGTTCTTTCAGGAATTCCACGTATCGATTTTGCAATGACGATTCTTCGGAAAGAAGGTAATACTTATCCCCAGACTCAACAAGCGTATAATGCTTTTGCTCAATATATACCGGTATCCGGACATAATCTTTCGAGAAATTGACAAACACAAGCTTACCCGGTGCAATATTACCCGAAAGATGAAAAGTCCCATCTTTCTGAATCGAAGCAACCATCAACCGTTCTCTTCGTCGGGCATTAGGAAGCGTGACTTCCACGCTATCACTTCTCCATTGCTTTTCAACTTCTCCCGCAATCTGGACTGTAGTTTGCTTGCAGCCGAACAGAACAAGTAAAAATAACCCGACAATAATTATTTTCTTCATGCTATTTTCATTATATGATTATCCCCCCCCCGAAGAGCAAGTTTATAAATCAAGAGGGCTTAAAAAAGCCCCTTGATAAAAACAACACACTATATTATTTTACATTCGAGAATCCATATCCCTCTTGTTGAGGATAGATATTCGTTTCCGGATATAACTTCTTCCACACAGCTGATGATAATACTTCTGCCGGAATTTCTCCTGACATCCTGTTCCCATTCAGCTTCAATCCACTGTAACCCAAGTTCATTTTGGCCACCTCTACAGGAATTGTTCCGGTAATATTATTATTACTTAAATAGAAATAACTCAAGGTCGAACAATTTCCTAATTCGGCAGGTAATTCACCTGATAACAAGTTGTGTTCCAAGTACAGGTTCCGAACCTTCGTCAGAGTTGAAATCCCGTTCAAGTTACCTTCTAACTTATTATTTGAAAGATAGACATCGGTCAAATTCGGACTGAACTGGCTCAAATC
This sequence comes from Butyricimonas sp. RTP31003st1_G1_RTP31003_210430, assembly GCF_040920905.1. Taxonomy (NCBI): domain Bacteria; kingdom Pseudomonadati; phylum Bacteroidota; class Bacteroidia; order Bacteroidales; family Odoribacteraceae; genus Butyricimonas; species Butyricimonas sp. RTP31003st1_G1_RTP31003_210430. The sequence goes on from NZ_JBCOSQ010000021.1 coordinate 61,952, forward strand.
AAGCTGCCCGGATAATTGGTTACCATCCAATCTCAATGTCTGCAATGCCGATAGGTCTTTCAGCCAAGAAAGATCACCCGAGAATGAATTGTTACTTGCATTCAATTTTTTCAATTTCGTCAAACCAGAGAAGACATCGGCTGCAACTCCACGGATTCCCGGCGTACCCTCTTTCCCGGTAACATCCAGCTCTTCCAAGGCGGACAAAGAAGAAATTGCGGCGGGTAGTGTCGTTAAACCAGTTCTCGGCATGGTCAATTTCTTCAGACCAGTCAACTGTCCCAAGCTAGCCGGAAGAGAAGTCAGAGCCGTACATTGACTTAAATCTATTTCTGTTACTTTTGTCAGGTTACCAATGCTCTCGGGTAATGATTCCAAAGCAGCACAATCGTAAAAATTCAATTTCGTCAGTTTATCCAGTTTACCAAAACTTTCCGGGACGACTTTCAGTAGCTTACATCCTCTTAAAGTCAAAGTGCTTACTTGCAAATTTCCTATATCACTTGACAAACGCTCCAACCTCTCACAATCAGATAAATCTAATGCCGTCAACTGGATCAAGTTTCCAAAACCTTCGGGAAGTTCTTTCAACACTTTACAACCGGATAAGATCAAAGTTTTCAAATTCACTAATTTCCCGATATTCTCACCCAAAGAGGCCAAAGCCTGACATCCACGTAAATTCAATGTTGTTAAATTCTCCGCTAACTCCCCAATATCATTCGGTAAACTATAAATATTCGTTCCTGCAAGATCTAACGATTTCAAGTGTTTCAACTTGGATATTCCTTCCGGCAAGTCCCCGATCAGGTATATCGTTGATAACGACAAGGATTCCAGCGCAGGCAAAGTATAGAATGCCGCAAAAGATTCCATCGGGATTTTCAATTGTCCCGGCTTGAATTCCTTTAATGAAAGCATGGAAGACATATCATTCGGCAAGAACCACTCCGTCCCATCCGAGAAGTTCACGTTCAAGGATTCCAACTTCCTCAAGTTAATCAAGCTATTCGGACATTTGTAAACTTTCCCGGTAATCCGCAGAGAGGTCAATTCCCGTAAATTACCCACTTCATTAGGCAGGTTACCAGACAAACTGAAGTCAGACAATAGCAACGCTGTCACTCGCAATTCTCCATTTATCTCTTCTAAGGTAACTCCGGACCACTCTGTCATCGGTTTTCTAGGATTCCACGGGTTACGCCATCCTTCTCCATTAAGTGATTCGTGAAGAACAAGTAATGCCAAACTATCACTTCTGCGAGTATATTTGGATTCATACGTGTACTGACCAACGAACACGGTGTCGGTCACGCCGGTATTCTCCTGGCGAACAATCATTCTCGTGTAACGTTCCTGCATCCCCTCGTTTACCCTCAAAGTAATCCCGACAACAGCATTACCCTCGTCTCCGGATTTCGGTTCATAATCAAAAATCCAATTGGTTTCCTCGATCGGCTCAATGCTCCACCCGCCACCAATGGAACGTAGCTCGAATCCCTGGGCATTTCCCATTGCATCGATCATAATCTCATCCCGTGATAACTTCAAACCCGGGGTCATATCTTCCGGAATCACCGGATCAGGAATATCCTTGAAGTCATAATCCTCGCAAGATGAAAATATCCAAAGCGACACGATGCTATAAAACACTAGATTTACAATATATCGTTTCATAATCTTCATTATTAATTTCTATTTAATCTTGTAGAACATATCAACAGGTTCATAAGAAATCCCTTCATATTTATTTATCAGTTTTCCTGTATCCGCATTATAAACCCATAACGATCCCTTGAATTCCCCTTCTCGATTCGGATTATATGAAGCTATATAAATTTCTTTTTGCACAGAATAATCTTGATAATTTGAATCATTACGACTTTTTTGATAATGATTCAAACAACGAATTTCCTCTCCTTCAGGTAACTTGATGAATGGCATTGCGTCCAAATCTAATTGAGTATAGAACCATTTATACACTTCATTTTTATGAGATACAAATGCACAAGTATAGTAATCATTAGGTAGAATTTGCGATTCTTCTGTAATAATTCCTTCTCTTACAGGACGTTCAAATAAGACCCATAATCCTTTTCCCGTGGATAAATTTAACATAGCAGAATGAATACCAACAACTTTAGTCTGGCCACCATCACGATACACAACAAAAACATCATTACCATCACTTTTCTCATTCTGGAAAATCTTCAATACATACTTTCCTTTAAAATAATCGAAACAATTTTGAAATGAAAAGAATGGATCATAACCATTAGCACCACTCCAACATACAGCATCCCGATCTTTACTAATAAAGACCTCTGTTGAACTACTAAAATAACTAGGACGATCATACCCATCCGTGTAAACTGTACCTTGTGGAAGTCCCGGGAATGGGAAAATCGCTTGTTGTTGCACTTGTACCATTGCAACCCCTCCATTTTTAGAAGTTACAGTAAACTCTGTACAATAACGGTAATCACAAGTCATCATCGTGGTTGGAACAAAATCCAGTTGATAGAATTTGAAATCATATTCATATATTTCTTCAAAAGTTTTAGCGTCTATCTGCACTAATTTCTGACTTTCCCCATGCAAAATGTATAAATAATTCCCCACTTTATCTATATCCACTGGATCTAGATATAATTCTTTACCTCCATTCGCATACGCAAAAGCATTCTGCATGAATGATGGTTCCATTCCTGCCTCTATCTCTTCCGGAGTTAACGTTTTCAAGAAAGAAATACCACCTTTTCCATCGGGACGACGCTCTAGGATTGTAAAACCTTCCTCAAACTGAGAATTAACAAAAACATGATAATATTTAATTGTACTTCCATCCTCACTTGTCACTATCTGCCGTAAGTGGTAATGCCCCAACTCTCGAACAACGTAACTCAAATCTTTTTCTTGAGAAATGTTTTTAAAAACCGTTGTAGATTCCCCAGTTTTTGGATCTTCGGCATAAAGTCCCATATCCCATTGATAGGTTAATGCATCTGTCTCACTTTCAATATCAGCCTTAATTTCCAGCGTGTTATTGAAATAAATATTGATCGAATCTTTTGCTGTAGGTAAAATATTTACCTCTATAATAGGCTGATCTGCCAATTTAGAATTATCATCATAGCATGCTTGCAAACAACATAAAACGATCAATATACCCCATATATATTTTATTCTATTCATAAAAGCCTAATTTTCAATTATTCATACTCTGTTGTTGCCGGATTGGGCAATTTATAATGTTCATCTCCTGTCTGTAGATAATACTCATACATCGGAGTATAAATATGCTGTTTAAAATAACCTAAATAAACATAGGTCGTCAGTAAATACGGATATCGGCTATGTGATTCGTTATCCAGATATTCTCCCCATTTGGATTCAATATCGTCATACAAGACGGGCAATTTTTCTTTAGTTTCATGGAAATACTTGATAAATAATATCAACTTATCCTGATTATAGGTTCCTAATCGATCAGGACGCCACCATTCGGGTTGCTCGATACTAATATCACCAAAAAACACGAGGCATTTTGTCCTATTGGTTGGTATATATTCATCGTTTGCTTCCAAATTCAAGTATAATTTATACTGAATATCTTTTACTAGGTTATCTCGTTTAAAATCTAATTTGATAGCTGCTGTCACAGAGTCTTTCATAAACACTTGAATTTCATCCATGTTATAATGAACTCCTAATTTCGCTGTTGAATTACGCACATCCGCACTCACCTTAAATTCAACATCTCGATCAAAATTAGCTAAACCAATCAAACTAATCGGGACTTCCAGATCAACTTCTTTATCTTCACGGGGACCATATTCAAAAAAGAACGTGTCCTTGTCAAAATAAATCTTATTTGTTAAAGAGGTATTATACAATTTATAATCTTCATCCGTACATGAAAACAATGCCCCTAATAACAATAGCGCAGTAATACTCGTGTATAATAATTTTCTCATAACAACATTCATATTAATTTCTATATTCATACTCATTATCAGGTACCGGGAACACATAAATATCTTTTGAGGCCTGGAATGTTTGATCGGTTATTGATTCATAAATTGACATATTATAGTGTTTCATAATCTGGAACCATTGCCCTTCACAAACCAATTCTTTACGGCGGTCATTATTAATATTCATTCGCGACACAACAACAATGCCATCCCCTTTGTTAAAGCCACTTAAACCGCGAGCTTTCACAACTTTATCTAAATAAGTCGCTGCCATTTCCATATTATCTGATACAAGATAATATTCTGACACGATATAATACAACTCTGGTAATCGAATCATGTTAATCCCACTTAATTTAGTCACGGGACGAGTATTTAATCGTACTTTAAAACGATCTACCACTTTCATACACCGCAAACCTTCCGCACCATGATCAGACAAAGTCTGGAACCACTTATCCAAGCGATAATCAAACCCGTCTTGGTCAACCTCGTAAATCTCCCTATAATCCGGTTTCGGATCATAGTAATTGTTTCCACCACTAGAATACATTACATCCCGCGTATAATTAGGAAATTCTTCAGAATATAATCCCCAAATCGTTTCTTTATCAGAAATAATACCGTTCATAATATCCTCCACATTTGTCTTATCCTCCATCGAGAAGAAAGGACAATCAATCACTTTCATGGCATAGTTCTTTGCTGTTTCTAAATCTCCTTTTTCCCAATAAACACGAGCAAGTAAAGCTTGTACTGCATAAAGATTCATATGAATCACACGATCCTTCACGAATCCCCCAGCATTTTCATCCACCCGATCAAAATACTCTCCATGAGTAGCTAATAATCTTTCTGCTTCTTTAAAATCACGAATGATCTTATTATAAGACTCATTGATCGGATCGAATGGGGTTACTTGGTAAGTATAATTCTCACGATATGGGATTCCCGTTGCATTCGGATTCTGTATTATACTCTCTGAGAACAAACGTAAAAGTTCAAAATGCATGAAAGCTCGTAATCCCAATCCCTCAGCTTTATAAACATTATACAAGGCAAATTTTGTAGAATCATGTTTGGCAAGATTTTCCAGCATATTATTCACGTAAGAGATCCCTTTATACATGGATTCCCATATCGCATCGATTTCCGGACGCACTTCCATATGTTTGTAATTGTAAAGCCGCAACTGATTAGACCAGTGCTGATCCCATCCTCCGGAAAAATACTGTCCGACAACATCCACCAAACCATACGTCATATTTTTCCCATACAGAGGTTCTCTCGCTAAATAAGAATAGACACCATAGATTGCCTCTTCAAATCCTTCGGCAGTTTCAAACAATTCATTATTCACAATTTCTCCTGTCGGTCTAACATCCAAGAAACTATCACAAGAATAACAGATTGTCAATAAGATAAATAATGTGTATATCAATCTTTTCATAATCATATCATTTTAGAAGGTCGGACTAATTGAGAAAGTAAATCCCCGGCTAAATGGATATTCCGTACCCCGTTCAAATTTCACGGTTGACATACGGAATGGGTCTTTCATTCCCACACTCAGTCTTAAACGCTTGAAACCAATTTTTTTCAATAGATTTTGATTAAAATCATAAGCTAACTCTATACTTCTACATATCACGTTATTATCATCTTCTACAAATCGACTAGTATGATAACTTGTGCGGGAATCTGCATTTGCAATATCCAAATAAGCGGGAACATCATTCACATTTTTCCAACGTTCCTCAAAAGCTCTCCGATCCACATTATTTCTCGGATTCACGTTCTCCACGTTATCTGCACGAGTCGTATTATATATTTGTCCTCCGAAATTATACTCGAAGGCCATATTCAATTGCCATCCCTTATATGATAACATTGGGAAAAACGCACCTTTTAACCAAGCAGACTCATCACCCACTACCACTTTGTCATTAGGATCATACTCCAAGGTCCAAGCACCATTTCGCTTGATAAATACCTCTTCTCCCGTTGCGGGGTTAATTCCTGCAGAACGTACAGCATAAATGGCAGAAGTTGACTCTCCTTCTTTATACAAGATTTTTGGAGCCGAGGATCCATCAGCATTAGCCTCCTCGTTATATTTTGCCAAGCTATTACTAATTCCCAAAATTTCATTTTTATTATGGTCCCCGTTTACTTTCAAGCTAAACCGCCAATCTTCCAAAGCTACCAACAAGGCCGTTACTTCAAACTCGAATCCCTTGTTACGCATCTGTCCCAAATTATTTCGAACCGTAATCTCTCCTACTGAAGGCGGAACCGACATATCAATCAACACGTCGTCTGTTGTCTTCACGTAATAATCAAACGTCGCACTGATTCGGTCATCCCAAAGATCAAGGTTTAACCCGAAATTATGAGCTTTCGTCAACTCCCATTTCAAATCCCGATTACCCATCGTTTTGGGCACCGCACCAATACCATGCAAATAGAAATTTTCTCCATTATAAAAATAAGTTGTCACAGCTTGATAAGGAGCAAAACTAACATTACCGGTTACACCATAAGAATAGCGAAGACGGAACGTGTTCAACCAACCAAAACGAGTCGCAAATTCCTCGTTATGAATGTTCCATCCAGCACCTACAGACCAGAAAGGAGCGAAACGATTCTTATCTCCAAATTTAGAAGAACCGGAACGACGGAAAGACCCGTCCACGAAATAACGATTTTTCACGATAAAGTTTGCATTTACAAAAGGTCCTATACTCGTACTTATTTCTTCCGATCCGGTAGGACGCTTTCCTTCACCAAAGCCTGCCGCAAAATTTGGTGCATGTAAGGAAGATTTGTAGAAACCATAAGCCGTATATCCATCTGTTGTAGTAGTCTCCTTCATTATGTCCGCACCACCATGCAAGGTTAACAAGAAGTCCTCTCCAAAATTTTGAGCATAATTCACAACAACCCGTCCCTCATATTTCAGATACTGCTCATTTTCAATAAGCAAAGAACCTTGCTCCGAACGACTCGTTGCATCCTTAAACACATTAGATTCAGGAGAATAGAAAACTTCCGTTCTATCTTTAGAAGTTACAATCGTCCCCGTCCCATTCACAAAAAGACCGGGTCTCACATCCCAACGGAAGGACAATGAATTCGTAAAGGAACGACTTGACCCTTTATCATAATTACCACATTCAGCCTCATACAGAGGATTTGCCATTTCCCATGAAAGAGTCTTGTTCAAACGCCCGTATTCATCATAAGGAGAATCATAAGGATTCATAACCACGTAATCCGAAAACTTTCCATAAGGACTCTCTTTCCATTTCAAATCAGAAAAGCTGGATTGAAAGGACACGGTCAATTTATTATCGACATGATAGGAAAGGAACATATTCAGACCTATCGTATTACGATAGTCTTTTTGCATAACTCCTTTCACCGTTCGCACATTAGCATTCAACCGATAGGTCATCCCGTTACCTCGGCCACTAGCCCCGATAGAATTATTAATCGTGTAACCCGAACGTAAAGGCTTGGACATCCAGTCAGTATCCATTCCCTTAGAAATTAATATTTTCTTCCTATTATATTCTTCAAAATCATTCAACAAAGAAAAATTATATAACCCCGCCAAACGTTCAAACTCTAATTTGTCTTTTGCATTCAGATAATCGTATGATCTCAAATCAGGAACCTCCAATGCTCCATCCAAATTATAGGACAATCGTAATTTATCATTCAGCACTCTTTTTCGCTCAATAACAATAACACCATTAGCAGCCTTTTCTCCATAAAGTGCCGTAGCAGAAGCATCTTTTAAAACATCCACACGTTCGATATCATTAATATCAATATCATACAAATCTCGCATCGTGATCTCTACACCATCCAACATAATAACTGGCTGGTTAGCACTTTGGTCCGCTTCCGTGGACAGAGATGAAGTCCCTCGAATGACGATTTCAGGCATCCGGTTCGGGTTCGACCCGAAAGCGTTATTCTCCACCATTCGCATACCGGGAGTTAACATCGAAATGGCACTAACCAAATTTGTATTAGATACCGCCTTAATTTCCTCAACGGTCATTGTCTTCACAGACCCCGTGAAACTTTCTTTCTTCTTGGTGAAAAATCCGGTAACCACAACATCATCTAATGCCTTGGTATCAGACTTCATCACGACATTATACTCTGTTTTCTTCTTGGAGATCTTTAATTCATAATTCTGCATTCCCACGAAGGAGAAAATCAATTTTGTCGTATCCGATTGAGGCACTTCCAAGTTAAACTTTCCATCAATATCCGTTGCCGTTCCTATTGATGTCCATTTTATCATTACCGTAACACCCGGTAACGGAATACCCTCCTCGTCTGTAACCGTACCTTTTACCTTTACTCCAGTAACTTTCTTCTCATCATCTTGTCGTTGAACATAAAAAATCACAACATGATCACTCGTAATCTCGTATCGTAAAGGTTTATCCGCAAAAACAAGATCAAGAATCTCCGATACTGTCTTGTAATGTACTTTTCCACTAACGGTATATTTTTGAACATCCTCATGGTTAAATACGAATTTTAGATTGGTCTTTTGCTGAATCTGTTCAAAAAGCTGAACCATATTCATGTTCTCAAATACCAGATCAATCCGATCCTGTTGCGACCACACTTTCGCATTCAAACTAGAGAAGCCCAAAATCAATACCAGGAATACTAGCTTGATTTTAATCATAATCCAGATTAGGTTTCTACATAAAAATTTCATAACTTTGTTTTTCAAGTTTAACATTAAAATTCCTTTGGCGAGGAGTTTTCATCCAGGAAGCATGTTGGCGCAAGCTTCCTGTTTTATTTTCAATTTCTACTTATATCTTTTACCGTGAGAATTCGTCCCTTTAAATCTAAACTTATTTTCTTTGTTTTTTCTAATATATTAATCACCTCGTTTATCGAAGAACTTCGTTTAAACCAAGCGGAGAAGTGATAATCTTTTACCTGTTGATTCATATAAAACACGTCAACATCATACCAACGGGCAAGCTCTTCCATGATATTTTCCAAACGGCATTGCGTGAAACCAAACGCACCATGTCTCCAAGCCACTTGCTCTTCAACATTTACAACCCGTATCCGTATTTCATTATTTTCCAAAACAGCTTGTTGTCCCGGTCGTAACCTGTCTACCTTTCCCTTTCTCTCGATCTGTACTCCCCCTTCAACTAGCGTTGTCGCCAGACTCTCATTCAAATAATTCCGAACGTTAAATTGAGTACCTGTCACTCTCACATTATACTCGTTCATACGCACGATGAAAGGTTTTTCCACATCTTTAGCCACCTCAAAATAGGCTTCCCCCTCTAATTCAACCTGCCGTGTATTACCGGAAAATGTCACCGGATAACGAATGTGGCTATCGGAGTTTAACCAAACAATGGTACCATCAGCCAACACCAGCTTATATTCTCCCCCACGAGGGACAGTGACCGTGTTGTAAATAGTTTCTGTCTTCATGGTATCATTCATGATTTTATAAACCAATTCTTTATCCGGAAAATTTGAAATCACCATTCCTTTCTCGTTCACGTGAACGATCGTGTCCGCAAGCATTACTTGCTGACCAGAAGATAAGGTCAACACGGCTTGCTTTCTACCCGGTTGCACGGGCACTTCAGCATAAACCACTTTTTCCTGTTTATTTTCACGGATGAGGAGGAAAACCCCGAGACTCAAAGGTAATATCATAATAGCTGCGAATTTCAACAAAGTCCGTATCAGGGATATTTTACGTGCTGGATGAACTTGATTCCACGCCTTTCTCTTGTCAATTCTCTCCTTAACCTGAGAAGCGATGATGCCCGAACGAATCTTCAGTAAATCATTATAATATTCCCGGTTGGAAGAATTTTGATACCACTTGTCAAAAAAAACACTTTCTTCTTTTGACAAATGTTCTTCCGAAAGCCGTTTTATTATTATTTCTTCTATATTCATTTTCTTTATTTCTGGCTGTTATACCCTAAAGACAGGAGAAGAAATAAAACGAGTGGCTCAAAAAAATAAAAAAATTAAAGATTATTTATTCAGATGCACTTTTCCCTTTGAAATAAAGGGCAAAAAATAATATCGGATAAGAAACTTCTTTGCGCAATTCTTCTCGTAGGAAAGCGTAGGCTTTCTTCACATGATCTTTTACCGTATTCAAAGAGATTCCTAATAGATCTGCAATTTCAGCGTAGGATTTAGATTCTATCACGCATAGTTCCAATACCATTTTACGTTTTTCCGGTAACTTATCCAACAATTTACCTACATCTTCTATGAATTGTTCTGGATCTTCATCATCATCTTGTATTTCCTGCAACAAATAATATTGTTTATATTTATCCACCACTTGTTGATGTTCCAGATAATTTAAACAACGATTTTTTACGGATAACAACAAATACCCCTCAAGATTTTGAACACTTTTCAACTCCCCCCGTTTTTCCCACAAACGAACAAAAACTTCCTGCACAACATCTTCCGCAACAGCAAAATCATTTGTATAAAACGTCGCTTGCTGCACCATTCCAACATACAACAAATCAAACAAGGACTTAAATTCTTTCTCATCCCCATTTATTAAACGATCTTGATTTATTGGAACTTTTGATGTCATAAAATGAACGTTTAATAATAAAAAACTCTCGAATAAAATCGCAAAAACGAATATTATTCAAATTTTTGGCAACTAGTTATTTATAATTTGCACAAATTCCTACATAAGTGAACGCCGTAGCTAAAATAGGCTATTATTAAACGTTCATTTAATGATACAAATATAAAATTTATTCTTAGAATCTTTAGCCCGATACAATAATAAGATTACCACTCCATCCAGAATAGAATGATAACTAATTATACCTATCCAACTTTGACTATAAAACGATCAACTTTTCCAACGTTTCAGCATTGGAAAGAATTGTTGCATCTCGGCACGAGCCTCTTCTTTCGTGTAAGGATGCTCCATGTCTTTATTGAATTCGTCGAGAAATTGCAGACAGTGGTCAATCATCTCGTTCATCGTGCAATCTTCAGTAAAAGCCCCGTCACGATAGCAGTAAGAACAATACTCTTCATTTCGGGAACCATCCACGTTACGACCAAATTGTTCGTCTGCCGTCATCGGCATCCCGCAACTCTGACAAAATTTGTTTCCCATAATCTAGGTTTTAGGTTTTAAATTATGGCAAATATATGAATTTTATCATCTTGTATATCTTTTGGGGAACTTATTACGCCTACTATTCGTTCAATATAAAGATTAAAAAGGATAGAAATGAAAACATTATTTATTACAACATTATTGGTAGCAGGAATGCTGACAACATACACTCAAGCTTGTACCCGTGTGGTATATCTCGGTAAAAACGGGATGGTTGTAACAGGTCGAACCATGGACTGGAAAGAAGATTTAAAGTCCAATATTTACGTGTTCCCCAGAGGAATCGAGAGAGCGGGGGCGGACAAGGGGAACACGATTCATTGGAAATCCAAATACGGAAGTGTCATCACGGCAGGATACGACATCGGTACTTCTGACGGGATGAATGAAAAAGGTTTGGTGGCCAATCTCCTATATCTGACAGAATCCGATTATTACCGTCCAAACGACACTCGTCCGGTCATGGGAATCAGCATCTGGACCCAGTATGTACTTGACAATTTTGCAACCGTGGATGAGGCCGTAAAGGAGCTAAGCAAAGAGACATTCCGGATAGACGCACCGGATATGCCGAACGGGGCGAAATCAACTTTACACTTGGCCATTTCTGACGCATCAGGGAATAGCGCCATATTCGAATACATCAAGGGAAAACTCATCATACACGAAGGGAAAGAATATCAAGTCATGACAAACTCTCCTTCTTACGAACAACAAATCACGCTAAATAATTATTGGCAACAAATCGGTGGCCTGGTAATGTTACCGGGAACCAACCGGGCTGCAGACCGTTTTGTCAGGGCATCATTTTACATTAATGTTATCCCGCAAACAGACAATCAACGAGAAGCAGTAGCCGGAGTTTTTAGCGTTATACGCAATGTATCGGTTCCTCTTGGGATTTCTACCCCGGCACAGCCTAATATCTCTTCCACTCGATGGAGAACGGTCGCCGACCAAAAGAATAAAGTATATTTCTTCGAATCCACGATGACTCCCAATGTATTCTGGATTAACATGAAAGACCTAGACTTTTCAGAAGGTGCATCTGTCAAGAAATTAAACCTTGCAAACGGAGAAACTTACGCGGGGAATGCGGCCAAGGACATGGTAAACAGTCCCTCGTTCAAATTCTTGTTCGAAGTGATATAAAAGGAATGATTTGATTAAGTCCATGAGGTTTGAGAACTTCATGGATTTTATACTTTATCATTGCAGTTGCCGGATTCGTACCTCAATTCCCGGAATATCTTTCAAAGAAGATTTCAATTCTTCCACGTTCGTCTCCCCGTAATGATAAGGGTAAAAGACTTTAGGTTTTATCACTCGTGCCGCACGATCCGCTTGGAGAAGGGTCATCGTGTAAGGCTGATTCACGGGTAAAAAGGCAATATCAATATCTTTCAAATTTTGCATTTCCGGAATATCTTCAGTATCTCCTGCCACATATACTTTTGTTCCCCCGAACGTCAATACATATCCGTTATCCCGGTCTTTCGGGTGATAAATTTCCCTTCCCGGAGTCGTGTTATAGGCCGGAACCGCATCCAATTCAAACCAAGAATCAGGTTTGAGACGATCCCCGTTTTTCATGACTTGCCCTTTGCCCAGTTTCTCCCGGGAAGAGGCATTCGTGATCAGGAGCGTCCCTTCTTTCTCTACCGCCGAAATGGCTTTCGAATCCAAATGATCGCCATGTTCGTGGGTAATCAAGATAACATCTGCTTTAGGTAATTTACTATAATCAGCATAATCAGAAACCGGATCAACATACATGATCTTACTATCGTACTCAAACATCAAGCTACCATGCTTGATAAAAGTAATTCTCAACTCCTTCCCGTCTTTCGTTTTGAAAAAATCCGTCTCGAACTTTCCAGTCTTAGTTAACATACCTAGCGTAATCAATAATATCACTACTGTCGTTTTCATGATAACTTCAATTTTAATGGTAACAATCACCAGATCGTAAACTTACTTCCGATCTACACCCAAAGTTATGAATTATTTCCCAATAATTTATAACGTCGAAACCAATTCTCGTTGTTTTCGAAAGAAATGAATACGCTGCAAATCACCACTTTCCGATATTAAAGTAGAAAAACGTTTCAACGACGAAATCCAATTCTTCACGCTATCAAACGTCTTGTCATCTAAAGAGGCCACGGAATTCAGGGTAAAAGCTTTGATCAATGAAAGTTTACATTTCTGAGTTAAAATATACGAGTAGGTCGTGTCAAAATTAATATTGGATATGTAGAAATTTATCCTGTGCCCATTATCAAATTTTCCCCGGGCTGCAAGCCGTTCCGTGTAATCCAAAAGACGATACAATTCCTCTTTTAGCTCATGCACATCATTATCAGAAATCAAGTTCACGCTCGAAAAATATTTAATGTCATTGATTAAATACATGAAGATCATGTTATCAAAAATAAAACAGGAATCTTTTACCCTCTGGGTTTCCGTGATAAAATTTCTTTGAATCTGTACCATACGATCCGGAATAACAATCTCATGTAACGGCTGCACGGAATCCAGACCATCATGTTGTGCTTTCCACTTGAACAAATAAAACCGGGTTAGGTATTTATATTTTAAATAGAGTGCCTGTGGGAGAATATTGGTAGACGAAGCTGCCTCCGAATACGTGTTCGGTTCTATCGAACGGAAAACATCTACAAAATTATCCATCATGTCAAGATCTATTTCCAACGGATTGATAAATTCTGTCAATTTCAACTGGAAAGGCCGACTTTTAGGCGAAACCGACTCCAATATTCCGTCAATCGAGATATTCATCTCTTTAGAAATTTGGGCTGTCTCCAACAAGGTAAACGGGACATCCCCTCGCAAACGTCGATAAATAGCCTCTTTACCGATACACAACAAATTCCCCAATACACTTGCTAGATTTTCTTCATAAGGGAGTTTCTCCCGGATTGCTTTCAATAAATTATCATGTAAAACTTCCTGTTTCATTTCATGTCGCTCTTTAATCATCATTATAATCGTAAAGCAATCAAATCTCCACCATGTTATCAAAAAACGTTCAGGATTTTTGCCGATTAGTATACACTC